>JASHYZ010000661.1 GCA_030042795.1 Terriglobia bacterium
CCCAGGGCGCGAGTCAATCTTCCGCCGAAGGAGCGATGGCGCCCTGCTGCGCTGACACTCGGTTGGTCCAATGAGTGTAAAAGAACCAAACCAAAGCAATAAGCGCAAGCACGCCGATGACGGCATCAAAACGGTGGAAGTAGTCACGCAGGATTTCCCAGCGCGCGCCCAGCCGCACTCCCGCGTAAGCCAGCACCAGGCACCAGGGCAGTGAGCCCGCAAAGGTGTAAATGCTAAAGCGCAGGAAATTCATGCGGGCGACGCCGGCCGGCAGGGCAATGAAAGTCCTGATTACCGGCAGCAGCCTGGCGAAGAAGACGGTTCCGTCGCCGTAGCGGGCAAACCAGCGGTCTGCGCGGTTAAGGTCGTGCCGCGAGACCAGCAGATAGCGGCCATATTTCTCGGCCAGCGGCCGTCCGCCGAGTGCGCCAACGTAGTAGGCGACGGTCGAGCCGACGTTACAGCCGATTGCGCCGGCAATGGCCACCCAGAGCAACTTGAACCGGCCTGTGAGCACCAGATACCCGGAGAACGGCATGATTACTTCCGAAGGCAAGGGAATGCAGGCGGATTCGATGGCCATCAGCGCCACCACACCCACATAACCGCTGGAGGAGATGACAGACACCATGAGGCTGCCGATCAGTTGCAGTGCGCTGGTGAACATCAAAAGGGTTCTGCTCCCTTGGAAAACGCCGGCAATTCTGGACGCTTTAGGGATCGTATTCTAATGTCCTTGGTGATGGGCGTGCTGTCAACTGGTTTGTAGGGATGACGGAGATATTCCATCTGATTCCTCGAGGAATTTAGCAAATAAATAAATGCGCAGCCAGGAATCCAGCGCCCACCTGTCCCGCAGTTTCTCCGCTAACGATACACTTCTCTACGATGACCGATCTTCACGACGACCACGCGCATTTGACCGGTCTCGACTTGGTGGATGACTCGATGATCTCCCACGCGGATCCGGTAATATGGCTCTTCCCCATGCAGTTTCTTGGCGCCGGGTGCAAATGGGTTTTGCGCTAGACGGTCGATTTGGTTGCGCAGCCGCTGCCGTATGGGCCGATCAAGAGCCTTGAAATCGCGTAAGGCCCGCGCAGTAAATTGGACTGAGTAGGGCATCGGCCGCTGATCAGAGTTTCAGGTCGGCTTTGATCTTTTCCCATGAGATCAGGCGGCCCGGCCGCTTCATAATTTTCCGCGCGTCCTCGAGGTCTAGGCGGTCCTCGATCGCTTCGAGGGCCCTGAAGTCGTCGATGGAAACGACGGCGGCAATGTCCTTTCCGTGCCTCCTGATGACTGTGCGCTCGCCGGCAAAGCGAGCGCGGTTCAGCGCCTCGGCGAAAGTCGCGCGAGCTTCGCTACTGTTTAATCGCCGGGTCACGCAGGTCCTCTGTACAAATAGTACAATCGAAAGAAGGCACATGGCAACTGACCGTCCTTCACATCCTGTTTGCTTGAAGCGGCTGAGGGGAGTCACAGTGCCTGCCGAGGCGCGGTCCTTCGCCCACGTCGATTAGATCCTGGGCCGCCTTGCCCCTTTCTTCGCCTTGCGACATAATCCGTAACGTCACTATCTTTGTGGAGAGCTCATGGAGAAGACTATTACTGCTGCTGGGGCCAGTCGAAAATTCTCAAAGTTGCTGCGAGCGGTGCGCGAAGGGCAGAGTTACGTTGTGACGTCACATGGCAAGGGTGCTGGTGCTTATGCCTCTGGTCCAAACCCAACCCGATCTGGCTGCCATTGAGCAAGGGGTTCTCGACATCATTCGCGGACTCCTTCGCGAGCTCGGGTCTGAGCAGCGCGTGAGGATCGTCGGGCCTGATTCCGCCTTGGAGCGCGACCTCGGCCTGGGCAGCCTGGAGCGTGTTGAGCTTCTGGTGCGCTGTGAGAGGCGGTTCGGGCGGCGCCTGCCTGACGACGTGGCCCAGCAAGCGGAGACTCCCGCTGACTGGGTGCGCGCTCTGGCGGCCTCGGAAGTCTCGCTTCACTTGGAGGCGGCCCAGCGGGAGCGCTACCGCATCGAGCAGCCTCCTCGCACGGCGCCCGAGCCGCCTGCTTCAGCACGCACCTGGGTGGAGGTGCTTCGCTATCACGCCGGCCTCGACCCTAATCGCGTTCAGATTCATTTGCTCGAAGGGGACTCCGGCCAGGACATCAGCTACGGCAAGCTCTTGGAGACGGCGTCACAGGTGGCCGCCGGGCTTCGGGCGCGCGGGCTCCAGCAAAATGACACGGTGGCCATCATGCTGCCCACCTCGTCAGACTTCTTTTACGCCTTCTTTGGCGTGATGCTGGCGGGCGGCGTGGCGGTGCCCATCTATCCTCCGGCGCGGCTCGACAAAATTGAAGAGTACGTGCGCCGCCAGGTGAAAATCCTTCGCAACGCCGAAGTGCGCTTTCTCATCAGCTTCGATCAGGCCCGTTCGGTGTCGCGGTTGATGGGACTGAAATTGCCGAAGCTCTTGGCTGTAACTTCGGTGGCCGAACTCGCGCGCCTCGGGGGCCAAGGCGGCGCCAACTCCCGCGCGGCCGATGTGCAGCCGTCTGAAATCGCCTTCATTCAGT
>JASHYZ010000062.1 GCA_030042795.1 Terriglobia bacterium
GGAACCTGCCGAGAGAGAATTTAGACTGACCCACTACCGGAGCGCGGGCGTCCCGCCCGCTCCTGAGACCTCTTCTCTAGGACTTGGCATCGACGGCGGGCGGGACGCCGCGCTCCCAGGCATTTCTTCACACCTTCAGCTTCAGGCGGAGGTAGAAATCTTGACGGCTGGTTTTGAGTTTACTTTAGGGCGCCCTCGCGGCCTAGCCCTCCGTAGCGCCGCTCGCGCTTTTGATAATCCAGGATGGCCGTGAAGAGATCGAGCTGGGTGAAGTCAGGCCAGAGCGTATCCGTCACCCAGATTTCCGCGTAGGCAATCTGCCAAAGCAGAAAATTACTGACGCGCATTTCGCCGCTGGTGCGGATGAGGAGATCCGGGTCAGGCATGTCATGGGTGTACAAGTGGGCGCGTACGGTTTCCTCGTCCAGGGTGATGTTCTTCCCGTTGCGCTGAACGTGCTCCAGGAGCGAGCGCACAGCATCGGCGAGCTCGGTGCGGGCGCCATAGTTGAGCGCGAACGTCAGCAGCATCCCGGTGTTGCCGCTGGTTTCGCGCAGTCCTTTGCTGATGTCGCGCTGGACGAGCGTGGGCAGCTCAGCGAGCCGCCCGATCACGTGGAGCCGGATGTTTTGCCGGTTGAGCTCGCCAATCTCGCGGTTGAGATACTCGCGCAGCAGGCCCATCAGCATTTTCACTTCGGTCTGAGGACGTTTCCAGTTCTCTACCGAGAAGGCGTAGAGGGTGAGATAGGGGATTCCGAGACGCGCGGAGGCCTCCACCACCTGCCTCACAGCTTTGATACCGGCGCGGTGTCCGGCGATCCGCGGCAGCCGGCGCTTCTTGGCCCAGCGGCCGTTACCGTCCATGATGACGGCGATGTGCTGCGGGAGACGATCGAGGTCGACCTCGGAAAGGAGCTTGGCCTCGGTAAGCTCGGTTGTCATGGCTTGGCGAGTGATGTCATAATCCCAAGGGTGAACCGTCGCGGCTCCCACGACGGGTTCTTCGCCGACAGAATGGTAGTCGTCACACGAGCGTCCAGAAACTACTTTGAGCCGTAAAGTTAGCACAGGCGCGGTCGCGTCGCAACTTGCACGCCGCAGGGTAGACTGAGTCTCTGGGAAATCCTCCGGCCGGGCGGGGGTTAGAGGTTCGTGTCAGGGGCCAGGCATCAGAATGATGTAACGCAGTAGGTAACACTTGCGTAAAGAATATTGACGAAACGTTGGGCGTAGTTGATAATTCACTGACTTAAATGTGGAGGTAGAATATGAAGATTGTCCACGTCATAATGTTGGCTACGCTCACTCTCGGCCTAAGCGCAGTGGCAAGCGCTGACTCGTTGCCGGCCAATGACCCGCAAATCAAGACCGGTGGACCGCTTGGAGCTTCTTCGGTCGCTGCCTTGGCCCAGCCGATGGGAGCTCCTGCCGGTATCATCACACCAAGCTTTAGTATCCAGTCCCCGAGCGGCACGAGCCCCGGCACGAGCCCGTGCGTTCTGATCCAGGGGCCCTTCATGACGACGTCACCGCTGTGCTATTTTGAGAATGACATCAGCACAGATGGGGTGGGAGATACAATTAGCGAGCTAACGTTTGATGCGTTTGGAATCTCTCCCAGTACGGTCACGTGCGGCCTCCTGTTGGGCAGCCCGTTCGCCAGTTGCAGCGTGAATTCAATTCCGGGCGGCACCGAAGTTGACTTCACGGACGGATCAATTCCATTTCACGACGATTTCACTTTGCAGTTTGACGGCTTTCCCAAAGGTTTCACCGCTTCGGGTACCGCGACGGTCACGCCTGAGCCGGGTACGATGGCCTTGTTGCTGGCGGGGCTGGGTTCTCTTGCAGTCCGCCGTAAACGATCGTGAAGAGCAGCACACTCGTACGCGCCCGAGACCGGAAGACGGTTCCTAGTCCGGCTTGCTGGTAGGCTTGTTCACCAACTTATCGAATTCCGGGATTCCCCGCAGGCTGTTCAACTCAGGGTCATTCCTGGCTTGGTCACTGGAATATCCCTTTTCAAAGGCTTCACGGAGGACCTTCAGCACGTCCTGCTGTCGTCCGGCAAGCGCATCGACCACCGCTTCGCTGTAGACGAAGTTGACATCATTCGGATCAATCGCGCGCGCCTTGTGGATGTAATCCTGGGCCAAGGCGGGCTGACCTGTTTTCGCGTAGTAAAGTGCTATGCTTTGCAGGGCGCCAGCGTCGCGGGGGTTGACCTGTAGGTCCTTAAAGGCCAGCGAGATCGCCTGAGCGTAAGCCTCATCTGCCTTCTCTTTCTGCCCGGACCACCGGTAGGCGTCGGCGAGGTTTCCCCTAACTTCTTGATCATTGGGGTTCATCTCCGTCGCTTTTGCGAACATTTGCACGGCCTCGTCGTAACGCTTCAGGTAGAAATAGGACGTTCCCAAATTCGAGTAATTGTCAGCCGTCGGTTGTAGTTGCAGCGCCTTCTGGAATATGGGGATGCATTGACTATAATTTCCCTCACTCAAGTACACGGCGCCCACGTCCTCGTAACCCAGAACATTGTCCGGCTCCAACTGTATGATCTTTTGCCACGCGGCAAGAGCTTTCTCGTGATCTCCCGTCTGGAAGTAAGCTTGTCCCAGCAGGCGGTAATTGAACCAGTAGTAGGGATTGAGATTAACAGCTTTCTCAAAAGCTTGGATGGCTTCGTTCTTTCGGCCCGCGCCCATGTAAGCAGTGCCCAGGCGACGGTAAGCGTCGTCCGAATTTGGCGCCAGTTGCAAGGCACGGCGCAACTCAGCGATCGCTTCCACTGTCTTGCCGGTGGCATTGTATACGCTGCCCAGCGAGAAGTGCACTTCAGGAATGTTGTCATTGAGACGTTGCGCTTGCTGCGCAGCGCCCAGGGCTTTCTCGGCCCAGAAGTGATCTCTCTTCACGAAGTACATCTGAAGGCTGGCATCCGCCAGGCCTGCATACGCCAGAGCAAAGCCCGAGTCCCTTTGAAGAGCCTGGTCGTAATAGTTGATGGCTTCTTCAACGTTCTTGGGATCCTGCTGCCCGCGCATTGCGTCGCGGCCCTTTAGATATAGATCATACGCCGCAAGGTTTTCGGTGGGATGCCGCGAGGCAAGGGCGAGTTCCTCGTCGCTGGGAGTGAGCTTCAACGCGGCCAGCAACCGGGAATAGATCTCGTCCTCCAACGTCAGCAGATCGCCGGGTACTCCGGGAAACTCTTGGCTCCATAAGAGTCTCCCGTTCGTCATGTCGTGCAGGTTGGCGACAATTGCGATCTTGCCGCCGCTTTCCTGAACCGTGCCTTCCAGGATGAGGTTTACGTTAAGTTCGCGCGCAATCTGGTCAAGACTCGCTGCGGTCGATCCACTGCGCGAAGTCTCCGTAGAAAGGAGGTGGACGTCTTGCAACTGAAACAACTTCGCAGCCAGAGCTTCCTGAAGACCCTCGCCCACATAGCCGAGAGACGCATCGCCGAGCACACGGAAAGGTAGAACCGCAATGTACTTCCCTCGGGCCAACGACGGAATACCTTGTGGACGGGCTGTACCTGCGGTAGGGGCTGCGGGATGAAAGAAGTAATCTCGAATTGAGGGCACAGTCAGTGTGACAACAAGTGCAAGCGCGGCCACTGCGGCCATCACCCAAGCGCCCTTTTTTCTCGGGTGCCGAATTGCTACCGCCAGGTTCCGCAGACTCACATGGGCACCCGGAGCATCGAGGTCGTGCAAGACCCCCTGCGCGGTCTGGTACCGCCGCTCGGGATCGCGCTCAAGGCATCGCAGAATGACGCGAACCAGGTGATTCGGCAGCTCCGGATGCAGCACCTTGGGATTTACCGGGTCGTTCTTCAGGCGTTGATACATCACCTGAAGGGTGGATTCCCCGGTGAAAGGCACGTCACCGGTGACAGTTTCGTAGAGAATCAGCCCCATGGCGTAGAGATCGCTGCGGTGGTCCGCCGGCTTTCCCTCCACTTGTTCAGGCGACATGTAACGGGGCGTACCCAGAAGCTGGCCGGTGTGGGTCATCATAGCGGCCCCGGCCTCAAGGGATTTCGCCAAGCCGAAATCTGACACGTAGGCGTTGCCCGCGCGGTCAATCAGGATATTCTGAGGCTTCAGATCACGATGAACAACGCCTTCGGCGTGGGCCGCCGCCAGAGCGCCACAAAGCTGGCGCGCAAGCTCGATCGCCTTCGCGGCCGGCCAGCGTCCCTGTGCTTTAAGGACGTGGGCGAGGTCTTCGCCTTCTACATAGGCCATCGAGATGAACTTCAGCCCATCCACGTCGCCGAGATCGTGAATGCGCAGTACGTTCTTGTGAGAGATCTTGCTGGCGAGGAGCAACTCTTGCCGGAACCGTTGCATGACCTCGGGATCGGTAGTAAGGCCCGCACGAACGAGCTTCAAGGCAACAACGCGGTCGAGATCTTTGTCATAAGCTTTGTAGACGGCGCCCATGCCGCCACGTCCCAAGATAGCCTCAATTCGGTAACGGGGACCGAAATCGGAGCCGGGC
>JASHYZ010000662.1 GCA_030042795.1 Terriglobia bacterium
GGCGGTGGCATCGAGAATCTCACGCAGATCGAGATCGCCCAGCAGCTCCCGGAGACGCGCTTGATCGACGGCAAGCGCTTGGGCGCGCCGCTCGGCGAGCGGCGCGTCGGCGTCGTAGATGAATTCGGCCACGTAGCCGAACATCAGCGATGCGGCGAACGGCGACGGCCTCTCACCGTCTACCGTCACCACGCGAAGAAACCCATCGCGGATGCGCTGAAGAGTGGCGGCCAGGCCGGGCAGATCAAACACGTCGCGCAGGCACTCGCGGTAAGCCTCGAGCACGAGCGGGAACGAAGGATAGCGCGACGCCACCGCCAGCAGGTCCGCCGCTCGCTTGCGTTGCTGCCACAACGGCGAGCGCAAGCCCGCACGCCGCCGCGGCAGAAGCAGGGCGCGAGCCGCCGCTTCGCGGAACAGAGCTGCAAAGACGGCGCTGCCTCCGAGCTGCTGCGCCACCAGCAACTCGATTTCGCCTGCATCCGGAACAAGAAGGGAAGCGTCCGGAGGCTCGTCTGTATCGGGGAAGCGAATCACGAAGCCGTCGTCCGTCCACAGAGTGTCCAAGCCGGCATCTTCAAAGTTACCGCTGGCGCGCACACGCGCCACGGCCGCCATCGACCAGGGCGCGTGAATACGGCTCCCAAAGGGCGAAAGGAGCGAAACGCGCCAATCGCCCATTTCATCGCGGTAGCGTTCAACCACCAGAGTCTGATCATCAGGGACTGTTCCGCCCGAAGCCGCAGCTTGATCGGCGAGATAGGCCACAAGGTTCTCAGCCGCCATTTCGGTGAGGCTGTGCTCACGCACCAGATGCGCGACCGCGGCTTGCGGCGGCATGCCGCGCAACCGGCGCATCAGCTCGCCGATGGCCAGGCCGAATTCAAGCGGGCGGCCGATGCGGTCTCCGTGCCAGAAAGGCATCTTGCCGGGCTGACCCGGCGCCGGAGTCACCAGGACGCGATCGTGGGTGATCTCTTCAATTCGCCAAGTGGAGGCTCCCAGCACAAAGGTTTCACCCACCTTGCTCTCAAACACCATCTCTTCATCAAGCTCACCGACGCGGGCCGATCCCTTTTCGGCGCCTGCGCGAAAGACGCTGTAGAGACCGCGGTCGGGAATGGTGCCAGCATTGATCACGGCGAGCCGGCGCGCACCTGCGCGCGCGGAGAGCGTATGCGTGCCGCGGTCCCAGTTGATGCGGGGCCGCAGTTCTGCGAACTCGTGGGAGGGATAGCGGCCGGCCAGCATATCGAGCACGCCCTCGAATATCGTGCGGCTGAGCCCGGTGAAGGGTGCCGCGCGGCGGACCAGGTCAAACAGATCATCCACCTGCCAGTCCTCCATGGCCACCATGGCAATAATTTGTTGCGCCAGCACGTCGAGCGGCAAGCGCAGATAGCGGATGGATTCGATGTGGCCATCCAGCATGGCGCGCGTGGAAGCTGCACAAGCGACAAGATCGCCGCGATACTTCGGGAAGATAATCCCGAGGCTGGTGGCACCCGCCTGATGCCCGCCGCGCCCGATACGTTGCAGGCCGGAAGCCACCGAAGGCGGGGCTTCGATCTCAATCACCAGATCGATGGCACCCATATCAATACCGAGCTCAAGCGAAGAGGTCGTGACGAGCCCGCGCAGCGTCCCTCCCTTGAGCTGCTCTTCAACAATCAGCCGTTGCTCACGGGCGAGAGAGCCGTGATGAGCGCGTACCAACAGCTCACCCGCGAGATCGTTTAGGGCGCCCGCCAGGCGCTCGGCGAGGCGGCGGTTGTTCACAAAGAGCAGTGTGGAATGGTGGCCTCGCACCAACTCCAGCAGACGCGGATGAATGGCGGACCAGATGGAGCTACGAGGGACGCCTTGGGCGCCGGCGATGCTCGATCCCTCTGCGTCAGCCGAAACACTTGCGGCGGCGCCGAAGCGTGCCATGTCTTCCACCGGCACCTCCACCGTGAGTTTCAGCCGCTTGCGCTCGCCCGTGTCCACTAACGTGACAGGACGATAGGTCACCGGGCGAGACTCCGGCAGTTCGAGCACGGCTTGCTCTGCCGCAGCGGCCAGGGATACCTCAGTCGCTGCACTTTCATGGCTCGGCGAAGATTCTCGCTGAGCGGTGTTGGATTCCTCATCGCATTCCAACAGCTCGCAGCCGCCCAAGAACCGCGCCACCTCATCGAGCGGGCGCTGAGTGGCCGAGAGCCCGATGCGCTGCAGGGGCCGCCCGCAAAAATGCTCGAGACGCTCGAGGGAGAGCGCCAGGTGCGCCCCGCGCTTCGTGGGCACCAGGGCATGGATCTCATCGACGATCAGCGTATCGATCGAGCGCAACACCTCACGGGCCTTCGAGGTGAGCAGCAGGTAAAGCGATTCCGGCGTGGTGATGAGAATGTCGGAGGGCTCGCGGCCGAAGCGGGCGCGCTCGGCAGCGGGTGTATCGCCCGTGCGGATGGCCACCGTGGGCTGAAAGCAAGGTTCGGCTCGCTTCGCGGCGGCGTACGCGATGCCTTTCAGTGGCTGGCGCAGGTTGCGCTCAACATCCACCGCCAGGGCTTTGAGAGGGGAGACGTATAGAATCCGGCAGCGCAGCCGCTTCTCGGGCGGGCGCGTGAACATCAATCGCTCCAGGCACCAGAGAAAAGCAGCGAGCGTCTTGCCGGTCCCCGTGGGTGCGACGATCAACGTCGACTCGCCGCGAATGATGGGAGGCCAGCCGCGACGTTGCGGAGCGGTGGGTGCTGAAAACGACGCGCGGAACCAGTCCTGAATGGCAGGATGAAAGAGTGTAAGTGGATCCTGCGATGAGTCGCGTTTGCTGCGGCGAGAACGGTGCATACAGCGTATCAGGGGCAAGCCGAGCCCCAGCCTCGCAGCTCAGCGAAACGCCGGCAGCGTCGGTTTCAGATGACGGACTACATGTCAATTATAGCCAAGGGCCAGTGTATTCAGCGCGCCGCTCACCCGCCGATCACTCCTTGTCGCGCGTCGCATTCGTGTGCTAGCCTCGACTCTCGGAGACACTGATGGCTATCTCCCACTTGCCTGCGATGGTTCTGTTTTCGTTCCTGGTGTCAGTGGTTTTCGGCGTGATCGCCAAGAACACGACTCGCGAGCGATTCCTCTACGGTCTTAAATCATTCGTCTTATTCTTGGTGGTTGCTTTCGTCATCGGCTGGCTGATGTATCCAGTTCCGTGGCGTTGATCTCCTGCTCAAGCTTGGCCTTGATCCAGAGGACGCGGCTGAAATATTTATTGGCTATTGCGGAGGATGCTTGTCGTCTGAGGGCGTCGGAGCCAGGGCCGGAGAAGGTTTGGATTGCGTCCCGATCGATGCCTTGCAGATATCCTTGGCCTGTTGTAACTCGTCGTCGGTGTAATGCGAGGGAATCACCACCAGCTTGATCTTGTCGTTGACGGCGGTTTGATTCAGCGCCTTGATATCGTCGGTTCCCGTATACTTTTCCTTCTCCAACTTGCAATTGTAAGTGCCAAGGACCACGTACTGCGTACGCGCGTAAATCACGCCGATTGCGAGTAAAGGTCCTTTCACCGGTGTGTGCTTTTCGAGCACCGCGCAACCTGTATTTCCTATCGTTGTGCCGGAAATTTGGGGCTGCTTCGAATCGCTGTTGTTACTGCTGCTCTCATGCGCCACGAACACCTGTGCTCGAAGCACTCGGATGAATGTCACGATAGCAATCAAGCTTATCCCCAGCAAGAGTAAAGACGCCAGACTCTTCATCGAACTCTCCAGTTCAGTCAGCAGCCAAGTGCGTGTCAAGCGCGCACACTGCTGCCGCTGCGTAGCGGTCTTTCAGTGGGAGTGACACAGATCGTTGCGGAGGATGGGCCAAGGGGGAGGTCCATCCATCGACCCAGTCACCCCCAATTCACGTATAGCGTCGTGCTCGAACGGACGCAATAAGGTCAACTTCTTAAGAAAGTGGGGATTCGGCTGTATGTCGAATGACCAAACAATTCGTAGGTGGCCAGCTACCCCCGTCAAGCACAAGAAGTTAGAAGATCTCGAGAAGACCTGACTGATCGAATGTTTTTCACAATCGCTTCATCAGCTCTTCGGCGTAAAGCGCTCCTTCGGGCGTGTCTTCGTGCTTGAAGAAAACAAACACGTCTTGCAACGCCTTTGCCCATTGGCGCACAGAGACGAGAAGCGCCTCTCTTTCCTGTTGTGTGTAATCCGTCTTCCGCAATCGCAGATATGCGAAGTTGGCCGTAAGCGTCTGCGGAACTTGCATCTCTTCTGACTCAGCCCAGCAGAGCGCCACGTTGTGCTGCTTCAAGAGCTTGTATACCGCGTCATCCCACCAGGACTCGTGCCGAAATTCAAACGAACAGCGAAGCCCTTCTGGAACGATCGCCAGGAAACCGCTGAGAACGGCGTCGTCGCGCTTAAAGTTGGGAGGCAACTGGAACAGAATCGGTCCAAGCCGTTGCGCAGCGCGGAGGGGTTCGAGAGACCTGAAGAACGCCTGAGTGAAATCAGAGTCAGCCTTCAGGCGTCCAAAGTGCGTGATCCTCTGGTGAGCTTTCGGGCAGAACAAGAACCCGTTCGGGCTGTCCCGTATCCAGTTTTCGAGCATGCTCCCTCGGGGAAGGGCGCGAAAGGTGTAATTGATCTCGACACAGTTGAGGCGGCTTGCGTAGTGTTCCAGAAACCGCTTCGATGGTAACTTTGGCGGATAGAAACTGGGTTTCCACGACGCGTAGGCAAACCCGGATGTGCCAGCGTAAAGCATGGCCGAATTATCGCACGTAGGAGAGCGCGATTGCTGCCGTCAGCGAGATCTGATGCGGTCTTTGACCGCAAGCAGTGTGGCCTTCCAAGGGAAATTCACCACGGATTCCAGCAAGACGCAGCCGAAAGCAGAAGAAATTTCAGATGAGAGATTATCTAAAAGCCAGAAACGCCGTCTCCGGCGTAGCTTCAAATGCACCCGTGTATGAATGCCCTGTAGCAACGAACGGAGGCCAGTCTCCGCAGAAACTACTGAACGGTTAGGCTTGCCGTCGTGCTGTGAGACAAGCCCGCATAGCTCGCGCTGACCGAAAGCGAGTAGGTGCCGAACGGCGTACCCGGAGTAGAAGTCGTGCTCGAGCTGCTACCGCCGCCGCAGGACGCCCACATCATCATCGAAAGCATCACAGCAGCCAGAATGAGTGCCGGCCTGCGCCGCCGCATATTCCAAGCCATGAGAGCAAGGCCAACCGGGGCTAGCCACAGCAGTGGGCCGCCGGGAGCTCTCAGAGGCGGATGAGGCCGCGTTCGGCCGCCAGGAACTGTTGCCGAAGGCGCCGTCGTCGATACGTTCATTGTGAGGGTCGCCGGACTCGTACCGTTTAAGGCCACGCTGTTCGACGAGAGCGAGCAAGTGGTAAGTTGAGGCGCATTGGTGCACGTGACGCCGACGGTTTGATTAAAGCCACCCACAGGAGTGAGCGTGACGGTGTAGGTAGCTTGCTGGCCTTGCGAAACACTGACTCCGCTCGAAGGCGTCACTGCAATCGTGAAGTCCCCGCCCGAACCGCTCAGCGCCTCCGTTTGCGGACTGCCCGCAGCGTTGTCAGAAATGCTGAGGCTGGCGTTTAGCGCGCCCCCCGATACGGGCGCAAAGATCACGCTGATGGTGCAGGAAAGTCCCGCCGCAAGATTTGATCCACAGCCGTTGGTTTCGGTGAAGTCCGCCCTCGCGCTGCCGGTGATGCTGATGCTGGTGATGCTGAGAGTAGCCGTCCCGCTGTTCTTCAGCGTGACGGTTTGAGCTGCACTCGAGGTCTTTAACACCTGGGTAGCGAAAGTGAGACTCGTTGGAGTCAGGGTCACGGCTGGCGCCTCGCCCGTACCGGTCAGACTCACAGTTTGAGTTCCAACACCGTCGGTAACAGTAAGCGTTGCTGTACGGGTTCCGGCTGCGCTCGGAGTGAAGGTGACGCCAATCGTGCAGCTCGTGTCAGCCGCCAAGCTGGAGCCGCACATGTCACTTTCGGCGAAGTTGGTGGCGTTGGTTCCGGAGACGGTCGCACCCGAAATCGTGAGCGCGGTACTCCCCGTGTTCGTTACGGTAACAGCTTGTGATGAGCTGGTGGTGCCAACAAACTGGCCGCCAAAGCTGAGGGTATTGGGTGATACCAGGATGCCGGTGCTCACACCGGCGCCCGTCAGGTTGACGGTCTGCGGGCTGCCATTTGCATCGTCGGTTAGAGTCAGCGCGGCCGTGCGGGTTCCCAGCGCCGACGGCGTGAACGTGACGCTGATGGTGCAGTTTTTGCCGAAAACAAGCGCTGAACCGCAGGTGTTGGTTGCGGCAAAATCGCTGGCGTTGGCCCCCGTGACTGCGATGCTGGTAAACGCCACGGAGCCGTTCGCACTCACCGTCACCGTCATCGCAGTGCTGGTGGTACCCAGAAGCTGGCTAGGCAGAGTCAGGCTGGAAGGCGTAAAGGTAAGAGTGGCGGCCGCGCCCGTTCCTGAAAGCGTCACGGTCTGAGGGCTACCCGTCGCGCTGTCGGTGATGGTGAGACTACCGGTGCGGGTACCGATGGCGGTCGGAGTGAAGGTTACGCTGATGGTGCAACTCGAGCCCGCCGGCACCATGCTGCCGCAGGTGTTGGTTTCGGCGAAGTCGCCGCTCGTGGCCAGACTTGATAGGGTGAGGGCCGCACTGCCGGTGTTTGTCAAAGAGACGGCCTTTGCCGGGCTGGTGGTTCCCTTGATCTGAGATGCAAACGTGAGGCTGGCAGGCGCGAACGTAATCGCCGTATTAATTCCGGTACCGCCGAGGGTGGCGGTTTGATTGCCATTTACCGCATTGCTGTTCAACGTTACCGTTGCCGCCCGGGACCCGGGAGCCGTGGGAGTGAAGGTGACGGTAACCGTGCAAGACTGGCCCGGCTGCAGAGTCACGTTCGTGCAGGTGTTCGTCTGCTGAAAATCACCCGGATTGGTCCCTCCCAAGGTGACCGTGGTTAGGGCAAGGGCCTGGTTGCCGCTGTTCAAAACATTCAAAGTCTTCGAACTGCTGCTGCTGCCTACGGTTTCGTCGCCGAACAACAGGCTGGAAACCGACAGGGAATTGAACGGCGCCGTCATCTGGCCCAGTTGCGTTACAAAGGCGTCGCCAATGCCGCACTGGCTGGAGCCCCCGCCGCAAGCCTCCTGAAACGGATTCACGACTGGAAAATTGGCAGACTGCGTGGCTCCGGCCAGATACAGATCATCTGAGGTATCGCGGGAGACGCCGTAGCCCACATCGTTGCCAGTGCCGCCCAGGATAAAAGACGTAATCAGTCCGGTTCCGATGGAGTTGAAACCTGTGACGATAACATCCTCACCGCCGGTTGTAGTCCCGCCCGATGACAAGCTGTTGAAGGCGGGGAAGCTGGCGCCTGAGTACGTGCCGCCCGTCACGTACACATTCTCCGATTGATCGAGGCTGAGTGCGGTGGCAAAATCTGCGCCACTGCCTCCGAGATAGGTTGAAAAAACCAGCGCCGAAGCCGTGCTGTTAAGCTTGGAGACAAACGCGTCTGGAACCGCGGTTCCTCCGCTGAGGTTGCACTGTCCGTCAGTGCCGCACCTGGTTTGAAACGCCCCTGCCGTCACAGGAAAATCCGCCGATGTCGTCTGCCCGGCCACGTACGCGTTTCCAGACGAGTCCACGGCAATGCCATTTCCTGTGTCCTGTCCCCATTGACTGCCGCCGCTGCCGCTGCCTCCCAGGTAGGTCAGATAAATGAGCCCACCCGCGCCGGCTGTCGCGGGGTTGATCTTGGCCACGAAGGGTTCGCCCTCGCAGGTTGTCCCGTTAAGCTTGCACGTTGGCTGGAAAACCCCCGCTGTGGTTTTGAGATCGGTCGAGTTTGTGGAACCGGTGACATAAACATCGAGCGATGAGTCTAAGGCCACGGCGCTCGCATAATCCACGCCACTGCCGCCGAGATAGGTGGAATAGAGCAAGGAATTTGCACCTGACAAGCCGGGATTGATCTTGGCCACAAAAGCGTCCGCCTGCGAGATGCCGTTCGAGGGGTTGCAGTTTGCATCGCTGCCGCACGTCGGCTGTAACGCGCCCGATGTGACCGGGAAGTTTGCGGACGCTGTTTCTCCGGCCACGTAGGCATCACCTGACGCATCGACGGCGACCGCGTAAGCGCTATCGGTGTTACTGCCGCCGAGATAGGTGGAATAGAGCAAGGCGGAACCGTCCGACTGAAGTTTCAAAAGGTAGGCGTCGAAGCATACCCCCGCTTCCGTCGCGCACGCGCCCTGGAAGGCGCTCGCCGTCACGGGAAAATCCGTGGAAGTGGTTTGGCCCGTGACGTAGGCGTCTCCGGCGCTGTCGAGCGCCATGCCAAGAGCATACTGACTTCCGCTGCCTCCAAAATAAGTTGAGAATAACAAGGTCTTGCCGGTGGGATCGAATTTGGTTACAAATCCCGCGCGCGCGCATTGGCCGCTGGTATCAAGCTTGCAAGTTGGAGAGAGTGCGCTGGCGACCGGGAAATCGGTCGATTCGGTGTCACCGGCGACGTAAATGTCTCCCGAGTTGTCGAGGACGAGCGCGCGGGCCTCGTCGAAATCGCTTCCACCCAGATACGTGGAATATACAATGGTAGGGGGGAGAACCACGGGATCAATCACGAGCGGCTGCGTCTTGTCATAGGCGCCCAAACGGAAGCTCACCCGGTTCGGCTTCGCGAGCACGAAACTGCCCTCCACAGGTGTGCGCCAGCCACCGGCGCCCGTTGCAGTGTCTGGTTGGTAGACCTCTGGCTTTTGCAGACGCAACTGTCCGCCCGGGAGCGTCAGACATAAATTGCCGCTCGGGTCCACGGATATGCTGCTGGTGCCCGTTACCTCGAAAGCGATTTGCGAAGGATCGGCGCCGGGAGAAATAACCCAGTCCTGCTCCAGTTGCCGCCCTGTGCCGTAATAGACGAGACCAATACCAGGGTAGACCTCGTCGAACCTCACTCGGGCGTAGTTCGGGATGCCGGTGGTCCACCTCGCCGGGTCGCTGCCGATAAAGTAGTTGCTCTTGGCCCGAAGTTCGTCCTCGCCCCAGACTCGGGGCGACGGGGTTGCGCCCGCAAACCGCAAACGAACCACCGCGCGGCCTGCACTATTCGACGCGGACTGGTCGGGCGCTTTCCGTAGACCCGTCTTGCCGGGTCCACTGCCGTTCAGCCTGAGAACAGCGCCGTCCGAAGTTAGAAACAGGGTGTAGGCGCTGCCGCGCGCCTGATATAGCACGCGAGGATCACTCTGCCCACGATTGCGCTCAAATGCCAGGGGCAGCCTGGCAAATCTCATCGACGGGCTCTGTGCGGCTGGAACAGCGGAGGACATCCCTTGTTGGAGTGCTGGACCTGCCGGCGTGACAGCTTCTTTCGCGCCAATCGAAGGCGGAGAGGGCCGGGTTGCACCGTCGCCGTTGAAGCAGAACCCCGGCTGAACTAAGAGCGAGCAAAGAATCCTGGCGGATAGTAGACGCAGCAAATTCTTCGAACTAAAAAGAGGCCGCATGCTTATGATTCCCCCCTGATCAATCACTGCCTCATCGGAGCGCCTGTGAGTGTTCAGCGACACCTCGACGCGCACCCCGGTGTACGATCGCCACTCTTTTCAGTAGGTATCAAACCCGAAGGCGAACTGCGCGACAGTGCCGGTGCTACAGACGCTCAACGCCTCAGCGACGGTTCCAAATCGCTTCAGCTCTCCTGTCGTTTCGCATGCCGGAGACGTGCCAACATCGCAAGACCTAAAAGGCCTACACCAGCGAGCAGCATCGTGGGGGGCTCAGGAGTCACGGTACTGGCGGAAGTCCAGTCCGCCGCCACATAAGATAACGAGGCCGCCCCATCGTTGCCAGCCAGAGAAATATCCTCTTGCATGCCAAATGAGCTTACCGGGGTGAAGGTTGGGATGAAGGTAACGGAAATGCCGCCAAACTCAGCAAAACGCGACGCATTCCAGACCGGGCCCACGGTGCCTGTGTCCGTCACGGAAATTGTCCCCCCCTCGATGAATCCCCAGCCTCCCAATGTCAGCTCTAGGCCGGTGATGACTGCCTGGTCACCCGAAACCACGTAGGAAATGTCTGAGTTCAAGGACTGACCGGCATCCACGTCCCACGAGGCCTTGAAAATGATCTCTCCGACCGTTGGCACCACCGTCACTTCGCCGGCCGTGATCGCGTTCGCCGCCGTGCCCGTGCCTGTATATTGGAAGCCGCTGTAGGTGAGATTCCCGACCGTGCAACTGAACTGCGCGGCCGTATAGGTTTCAAGCGAACCCACCGCGCAGGTGTCGCACCACCCGAGACACGAGGTGCTGAATATTAAGGCAAAAAAAAGCACCGCTTTGCGTGCCATCATACCTCACCCCCAAACCGGTTTGGGTCAAATCGACACTGCTACCTTGCTTCTTCTTGGGATCTGCTGGATTCATCTTGCTAGCTCGGTTTCCCTTTGAGAAGCGCCGCAGTCCCCAAAGCTCCCCTACCGAACATCCACAAGCTAACTCTCAAAGCGATGTATGTCAAGCCTAAATCCTTGTTTTTCTGTTATATATAAAGGTATGTGTTGCGACTCAAATAGCCGATGTTCTAATTCGGAACAAGTTGAGTCTTACTCTTTTGATCGTAGTACAATGCAATACTGTCCCAGGCAGAGTGTTGCGGCACCATCCAATCTGGTGGCCACTTGAAGGGGACGCGGCTGCTTGGGCATGCAAGGCGGCTGGCCATATAGCCAGTAAGCCCAGCAGCGCAAACCTGTTCGGCATCACTCTTCTTCTTGAGTGCTAACGACAACGGTCGATTTTCAAAGACATGTTCGTGGCCCCCTTTTCTACTGCGGCAGGGAACGGTAGCACGATTCCACAATAAGCTTCCTGCGAGCCCCTCTCCTAATGTTATCCTGCCTGGTCATCGAAATCACCCCGCTCGACGTTGTGGAGGTCGCCATGATTCGCGGGCTTGGTAGCGCCGCCGTTGTATTGATCGGATTGTCTACAATGAGTGCCTCGAGCACATGTGAATCGGTAGTTTGACGTTGTCATCCCAGACATGACAGGGCAACATCGTTCAAGGCTTAAAAATCCCAAAGGTCTATCGCCGGTCGAGGTCGGACAATGCCCCAAATTGCAATGCCGCAATCCACGGTTCCAGGACCGCGCCGCACGATTGTGGCCGGACTTATCGAAGATGCGCGAAGGCACGTCTATCAGGCTGCTTTTCGCACGCCTTTGGTGCCACTCAATTACGCCGGGGCGCCGTGTAGTATTTATCTGAAGCTGGAAAATCTGCAGCCGATCGGCTCCTTTAAGATTCGCGGCGCCTATAATGCCGTCCGCTTGCTGCCGGCGGACGAGCGCAGCCGTGGCGTATGGACCGTGAGCGCCGGTAACGCCGCGCAGGGCGTGGCGCTGGCCGCCCGAAAGGTGGGAGCGCCTTGCCGGGTACTCGTGATTGAGACGGCTCCGGCGGCGAAACTGGAGGCCATCCGCCGGCTGGGCGCTGAAATCATCAAAGCGCCGTTCGATGAGTGCTGGCAGGCGCTGGGCGAGCGCAGACATCCGGCAATGACGGGCGCCTTTATCCATCCTTTCGAAGACGATGCGTTCATCGCTGGGAATGCAACCGCCGGGCTGGAGATCCTCGAAGACCTGCCCGAAGTAGATGCCGTGGTGGCGGGCTTTGGTGGCGGAGGGCTTTGCTGTGGCATCGCCTGTGCCCTGGCTGCGTTGAAGCCCAGCGCCAAGGTCTATGCGGCAGAGCCTGAGACGGCGGCTCCGCTCGCGCGCTCCTTTGCCACAGGCTCAGCTCAAGACTTTCCGGGTTGGACGGCCAGTTGGGTAGACGGATGCGGCGGTAAGAGTGTGTTTCCGCGCATGTGGGCGCTGGCGCACCACATCCTGGCGGGCTCGATCGTGACCACGCTTGAAGAGACGCGGCGCGCCATGAGGCTGGTGGCGGAACGGAATCACGTGATTGCGGAAGGCGCCGCCGCCTGCGCCGTGGCCGCGGCCCTCACCGGTAAGTGCGGCAGCGGAAAAGTGGTGGCTGTCGTTAGCGGCGGGAACATCGACCTCGCCAAATTCACGGAACTTGTTTCCGGATCCTAGCCTAGTGAGCTAGGACAAGCGCATCAATTCGTGTGCTGTCACCAAAGTTCGTTGATAAATTGCGAAAGGCGGAAGGGCTCGTTCGCAAGCCCCGAAGGAGCGAGAGACTTTAGCCCCGGGCGCGAGCCCTGGGTCGGAAACCCCTCACCCTTGCTCCGCGGCACCCGCCGTTTCTCACGGGCGCGCGGGCGGGGGAAGGGAAGGGAGGGCGCATTCTGACCCCACGGCTGACGCCTTGGGCTAAGTTGTACCGCTCCTTCGGAGCTAAATGAGGATTACCTCCGAAGCTTTTAGTCATCGGAAGCAGCGGCTTGGTCTTTCCTCCTCAGCACCGAGTAGGCCGCGCGATAACCCCAATAAAAAATGCTGCCCCGCTCCAGGTATTCGCGATTTTCAAGGAAAAAGCTTCGCACGGCCACAGTAAGGCGGCTATGTCGCGGCTCTTGCAACTGCGCGCTCACGGAGCTTGGAGTGCCGCAGTTCTCCAGGAATACTACGGCGACGTTGCCATCGGTCACGCTGGGTTCGCCGCTGCCGGGAAGTCTGACGGCCTGCGGCCGCTCCACCAATCCCACCCCCGTCACGCAGCCGGCGCTGACCAGATCGTTCACCACCGTGCTACGCTCGCGGTCGATCAAGGGATCAATCCGGTGCGTCAGAGTGAGGTGTCTGCGGTCTAGGATAATGTTGACGTCGTGGGTGGCCGCGGCGAGCCAGAGTTCAGTTGACGGGAACGAACCTTGCCAGATTCGAATGTGGTGCCGCTTCGCCACCGTGTTGAGAGTCTTCTGGAACGCCAGATCTGACGTATTTCCGCGATAGGTCAGCGGCGCCACCGGGGCGGTGGGGTCCGCCTTCATGGATGAGTATGCTGAGTACATCCGGGAAAAGGATCGGGCCGTGAGGGCGTCAGTGGTTGACCAGCCGGCCGCGCGGAAGGCGTCCTGCACCTGTTCGCGCGAACCCACCAACACCAAGTGGATCACATCGCCGGCCAATTTTCCATCCGGCAGGTAGACATCCTCGGGTTGCGCTGCCACCCAGTTCGATATCTCGGGAGGCACCGGTACCAGGGGCTGTTCTGAAGTCTTAGATTCATCGGGGACCTGAACCCGCACCAGTAAGTCAGTTCCGGCGGGAAACTGGATTTCCGGATCGGGAAGCCGGTCGAGCAGCAGCCGGGAGCCTGCCACCGCTACCGCTCCCACCGGCGTGGGCATAAAGCGCGTATACACGGTCGCCGCGGCGCCCGTCACGCCGATCGCCGCGCGCGGCAGCAGCACGGCGCCTGGACGATACCAAACACCGCCCAGCAAGCTATAGGGGTAGCTGGCCGCCAGCACCCCTTCGATGCGGTTTGCCTTTACCGTCTCCCGCGCGTTGTCCACTCCCTGTAGCTCCACTTTGCAGGCTACGGGGCTTCCGTCCGGCAAGCGGCATTTATCGAACTCCAACTCGAGCATTGCCCGCTCGCGCCAAATGCCGAACCGGACAGATTCGGATTTCTCCACTTTGCCGGTAACGATGCTGTCATCGGGAAGGGAATCGGCGCCGTCGCGCAACTCCGGGCCAATCACACGGGCGTCAAACGAGGTGCCGGCGGGTAAGTAACTCGCGAGCGGCGCCAAAAGACGGATCACCATGGTTTGGCTGCGCTCGCCTGCGACGCCGAGCGTAGATTTTGCAAACCCCAAGCCAAACAACGTCAAAGCTAGTACGATCGTGCATCGCCGCAACACTCTCATCGCCTTGTGGAACATCATCATGCCGATCGAAGCGAATGTAGTTCGTACCGGCTCTTTAGGCAACCCTCGATAAGCTTGCGATACGCGCGGGCGCGTCATTGGGTACGCCGTCTCAATGTAAGCGCCTCGCACCGCCCCCCGGCCCGCGTGCTCGGCCATGACGAGGTAGCTTACCACGTTGAAGCGAAGTGAGATGTATTTAAATTCCTCGTAATGACAGCGATCACTACAAGCACGGCGAATCAACCCTGCGTGGTAGGCTTCTGAATTGGGCAAGACTCTAGGCTAGCCACGATAGCTCCCAGCTTTCGCCCCTACCTCAAATTGACCGATCACCGAAGGGTGGGCACATTGTACTGCAGCTTTGTTGCGTCGGCTCGGTTCGCGTGGCAGGGGCTTCCAGCCCGTGCGTTCAAGTCATGTGTTATCAATGACATCGTGGCATAGCCTGGATAAGTCTTTTGTTTTCCTAAACATCGTGGGTTCCCAAAGCCGATCCTTTATTATCAACAACATCGTGGGTTCTTCCTTCATTTCGCGATTTTGGGGAGCCCCGTTCCCCGCCCATTAAGCCAGCCTTCTCGCGATCCGCAGGCAACCCGCGATCCGCTATGGCGCCTTGCGCCCTCGCCGAAGCACTCGACTGAAGTACGGAAGCGGCCGCCTCCCCGGGTCCGGAATTCCCCAAACGTGTCGGTCTACGTTCCCTGTCCGCTTCTTGGCAGCACGGCCAAGACAGATGATTCACCCGTTCTCGCATTTACTTGATTAGATATAACTAAACAGGTTAGAAGTCAAGTGAAATCTCTTGCGGGTGCTGGTGTCATTTGAACGACTGAACGTCGTCATTCCCGCGAAAGCGGGAATCCATTACAGAAGTCCTTGGAAAAAGAAGGTATCCAGGAAGTGGATTCCCGCTTTCGCGGGAATGACAATGCCTCGGAGGGTTCCGCCCAGCAAATGACGCCACTACCCTCCTTTGGCCGGTATCGAGGCGAGTAATACGCATGCAGGGCTTGACAGACGGGGAGGCGGCTATACACTGAACCTCGCGTCGTCTTCTGCATCATGTTTTCGCCGTCCGGGGGGACTTATGATGAGGCGG
>JASHYZ010000663.1 GCA_030042795.1 Terriglobia bacterium
CTGTAATGATGGTTCCGGCTGGCACGCAGAGTGAAGACGCGGCTCGCTGCCAGAAAATGGGCATCGGAGCCTTCGTCGCCAAGCCCATTCGGCAATCACAACTGCGTGAAGCGATTCAGCGAGCGCTCGCCACTCAACCCAAGTCTGAAGTGCTCCCGGCCGGCGTCGCTCGCCAATTGTCCGAAGGGCTACAGTCACGCCTGCGCGTCCTGTTGGCGGAGGATAACCCGGTGAACCAGCGGCTGGCGCTGCGCCTGCTTCAAAAGCGGGGGCATGCAGTGGCCCTGGTCGCCAACGGCCGCGAAGCACTGGCGGCGCTTGAAAATGGGGACTTCGATGTGGCCCTGATGGATCTCCAAATGCCGGAAATGGACGGATTCGAGACCACGGCCGCCATTCGAGCCCACGAAAGAGCGGCGGGCAAGCACCTTCCCATAATCGCCGTCACCATGAATGGCGACCGCCAGCGCTGCATCGACGCGGGGATGGACGGCTACATCGCCAAGCCCATCGCCCCCGCCGAACTCTTTCAGACGATGGCGGCCGTTTCCGTGCCGAAGTTCGGAAATCAGCACTTAAATTAACTTTCCCGATCCCGAAGAAGCCCCGAAGGGGCGAAATATCCTAGCCCAGGGCGCCAGCCCTGGGTCGGAAAGCCCTCACCCCGCCTGCGGCACCCCTCTCCCGCCCGGGCGGGAGAGAGGAAGAGGAGAGAGGAAGAGGAGAGAGGCGGATTCTGATCCACGGCTGAGAAGCTGTGAAAAATTCGGGTCTGTCATGCTGAGCCCGTTCGCTCTTCCGCTGCAACGGGCTCAGCATGACACGCCACCGTGATTTTTTCACACACTTCTGACGCCCTGGGCTAAGTTATACAGCTCCTTCGGAGCTGAATGATGCTGCGAACTTCTGAGACATGACCTGAAAACAGGTTGTTGAAAAACCCGTCCCGACTGTCATTCCGAGGCTTCGACCTTGCTCAGCCTCCCTGAGCGGAGTCGAAGGGAGGAGCCGCCGGCGACGAGGAATCTCGTAGTTCCTTTAGTTTCAGAACGAGATTCCTCCGCCTCGCAAGGCTCGGCGTCGGAATGACACGGTTCCGAAATGTTTTTCAACACCTGTTAAGCCTCACTCTCCAACATCTTCCTGATTCGAACTCGCGAGACTATCCTGCAATGAGGAGACGCTGCAGCAACCAACGGCACTCCACCCTCTCCTACCTGCCCTCAGTCTCCGCCCTCGCTCCCGGCAAACTGTGCCGCCGGGCCAGTCAACAATGAAATACTGGAACGAGCATCGGAAGAGGAGTTATCATTTGAATTCGCGGGGGACATGGAGCAGCAAGCTCGAAGGGTCTGCGTCAATACAGCATGGTCAGCGGACCGGCCGAGGAACGAATGCGGCGGCTCCACAACTCTGGCTCGCCCCTAAGAGCCACGCTCGTCATCGCCATTGCCGCGGTTCTCTCGGGATGCGGCGGGGGCGGCAGCCCGATTCCCAGTCCGGCGCCGAATCCTTTACTTACCGTCACTCCTTCATCGATCAATTTCGCAAGCGTCACGGTAGCCTCTATTGCGACGCAGTCCCTAATCTTAAGCAACGCCGGCACGGGCGCCGTCACCGTTTCCCAAGTCATAGCGTCGGGGGCGGCCTTCACCGTCAACGGCCCCGCTCTTCCCATGACTCTTGGTCCCGGACAAACAACCAGCTTCAGAGTCACCTTTGCTCCCACGACCGGTGGTAGCGCCACGGGAACGCTCACCGTGACGAGCAACGCCACGGCCTCTCCGCTTACGGAGACCCTTTCAGGCACGGGTGCCCACGTCGTTGATCTCAGTTGGACAGCGAGCAGCTCTTCGGGCGTCACGGGGTACAATGTCTATCGCTCGAACACAAGCGAAGGCCAATTCAACGTGATCAACACCAGCCCGGTTGTCGGTACTTCGTTCGAGGATTCAAACGTCACCGCCGGACTAACCTACTACTACAAGACCACTGCCATAGGCCCCGGAGGCGTGGAGAGCGACTACTCTAACGTGACGTCGGCGACGGTTCCGTCGCCGTGAGAGGCAATCGGGAACGCTTGATGCGGACAATTCACGGTGTGATCTTGAACACGGTTCCGCAGCCGTTCGCGCCGTAGCTGTTCGTGGTGCCGTAAAGGGCGCCTTTGCTAAAGACCAAACCGGCGAGGGGCATTCCCCCATCCGGAGCGCCCGTAAAGGTATGCAAGACCTTTTCCTTGCCCGCGCCGGTAACCTCGAACACCACGCCACACCCGTCAGTAGTGCCATCCAAGAAGCAATCGTAGGGGGTAAACGTGCCTCCTTGGAAGGTAGCCCCGTAAAGGTTGCCGTTCGGGTCCATTACGACGCCGGAAAGATAAGGATTTCCGCCGTCGGCCCCGCCCGTGAAAGCGTAGAGCACCGTTTCCTCGCCAGCAGCGGTCACCTTGAAAACCGTACCGCACGAACCCCCACTTCCACCCTCGTAATAGCATCCAGAATCGCCGCCTCCGTCGGTGGTGCCGTAAAGGTTGCCAGCTGCGTCCAGCAATAAGTTAGCCTCGGGTCCAGCGCCGTCAGGGATTCCTTCAAAGTTGTGTAGCACCGTTTCCCCGCCTGTGTTATCCAGCTTGAAGACGATGCCACAGCCGCAGGTGTCGTCGCCGCCGAGCGTGGTGGTACCGTAAAGGTTGCCGGCAGCATCAGCAATCACGCCGCCCACCGGGTCAGACCCGTCGTGCGAAGACCCGCCAAAATTGTGAGCTACACCGTACTTACCGCCAGCGGAAACTTCGAATATCGTTCCGCCGCCGTGGGATCCGCCGTTCTCAGTGGTGCCGAACAACCCCCCGCCGACACCGCGCGCCAACCCAGCCCAAGGATACGTTCCATCGGTTGACGAAGCGCCGAAGTTGTGCAGCACAGTCTCCGAGCCGTTGGCCAACAGTTCAAATACTGTTCCGTAGCCATGGCGGTATTGGTCGCTGTAGGCGCCGCCCTGGTACGTGGTACCGTAGAGATTCCCACCTGCGTCTCTTACCAGGCTTCCCTTCGGATTTTCTCCGTCGGTCGGGTATCCTTGAAAACTATAAAGAACGCTCTCCTGACCATTGGCAAAGAGCTCGAATATCGTTCCGGCACCGTAAGTGCCTCCTCCAGCAGTCGTGCCGTAAAGATTACCGTCGCTGTCCGCAACCAGCTCTCCTGCTGGGTAGCTCCCATCGTTGGGTCCGCACTGAAACGAATAGACGATGCTGTAGTTCTGTGCCTGCGCCGGCGAGGCAGCCAATGCAAGACAAAACACGACGAGGCCCGTCATCGCGGCTTTCGTAACTGGCGAGCGCGCGGTGACAGGCCAATTCTGATGGCTCGGTGTGCTCGCTACAAGTAGCGATTTCATAGTCCCTCCCTGGCAAACGGCGGCGCGTGGAAATCAAGAATCCCGTCTATTTAAAGGATGGCGACTGCGAGAGCGTCAAGTATCAGTTCAGATGATTGCCAGCCCGATATAACCCAACAAGGTCACTCGGCGTGTTGTAACTGGAGTTCGCTGATTAATGACCACGCCTAAAGCAATTCCCATAGAAAGCGCCGGAGGGTCGAAATATCCTGGCCCAGGGCGCGAGCCCCATAAGCGCTAGCTTAAGCCCATAGAAAAAGGTCTCGCTGTGGGAGATGGCGTACGTTCTTGGGTCCGGCCCCGAAAGGGGCCGACGGTGAGTAGCCGTAGGTGGCAACCTACGGAAAAGAAATCCCCAGCCCGCCTGCGCAACCCCGGAGGGGTTGACGCCCGTGGACGGCACAATCCGGACGCGATTCCGTCGAACAACGTTACGCTTGCTGAAGATTGTACGACCCCTCCGGGGTCGCTCCTATGTCTTGATCCGGTTCTCGTTTTCCGTAGGTTAGCACCTACGGCTACTCAGGTAGTGGGTCAGTCTCAATTCTTTCTCGGCATGTTTCCTCCTGTCATTCCCGCGAAGGCGGGAATCCGCATCGGAGAGAGCACCTTACAGCCTGGATTCCCGCTTGCCCGGGAATGACAGGTAACGAAATGCTGGAGAGAATTCAAACTGACCCACTACCGCTACTCAAGGTGTTGCCCTCTGGGCAACTCACCAAACCGTTAGGTTAGCGCTTATGGGGCGCAAGCCCTTGGGTCGGAAAGCCCTCACCCGGCCCGCTGCGGCTGGCGAAAACGCCGCAGCGGGTCACCCTCTCCCGTTGGGAGAGGACAGAAAATTAAGGAAAAGAGCCCTCTCCCTCTGGGAGAGGGGGGAACCGCGAAGCGGTAGGTGAGGATCGAGCTGCAAGCGGCTTTGTCACTCAATTCCGTGACCCTCGGTCGCTAGCCCAACGCTATCAGGGCCGTTCACCCGACGATTGACCAACAAAAG
>JASHYZ010000664.1 GCA_030042795.1 Terriglobia bacterium
ATCATCGGCGGCCACGAGCTGCATCACCGGAAGATCATCCAGGAGAAGTACCTCACCGTGGTCTGAGGCCGCTAGCTCCTGTCCCAGTGGTTCGTGATATAAGTCGAGAGCGGCAGCCCTAGCTCCGAGTTACAGTAGGACGCCGGCCAGGCTCTTAGCAGTTCGTTGAAAAACCTTGCGGAACCGTGTCATTCCGAGCGAAGCGAGGAATCTCGCTCTGAAATTAAAGGAAATACGAGATTCCTCGTCGCCTTGTGCTCCTCGGAATGACAGTTTGGACGAGTTTTCAACAAACTGTGTTAGGCCGTGAATTGCTATCGTCTGGCTGGCTTGACAGCAAGAGAATCTCCCTTATTTATGCTCCACATAGATGGTTTGAATTGGCCTGGAGATTGAGCCGCCAGATATAGTTAGTCATTCTGCAACCGCACGTAGGGAAACCACCTGAGGAGGCTGCTTGTTATGCGGAGGAGCACCGTCGGAGGGCTGCTCGTCGTTCTCGTCGGCTTGGCCGTTGCGGGCTCTGTTTGGGCGCGAGCGCCGCAATCGGCAGGCTCCTCGCCAGCCGCGACGGCTGATGGCGAAGCTGCCAGCCTGCCGCAAACTGAGGTCACTAATCCGTCCAAGACCGATCAGCGCCTCGACGCACTGGAACAGCAGGCCAAGCAAGCTCAGAGCAGCGGCGACAACGCTTGGGTGTTAACCAGCAGCGCGCTGGTTCTGCTCATGACCGGTCCCGGCCTTGCCCTTTTCTATGGAGGCCTAGTCAGGCGCAAGAACGTGCTGGCCACCATGATGCAGAGCTTTACGCTCATGGCCTTGATTACAGTGCTTTGGGCGCTGTTCGGTTATAGCCTCTGCTTCCACAGCGGCAGCCCGTTTCTTGGAGGTCTTGGCTACTTCGGACTGCACGGCGTAGGCGGGGCGCCGGACCCCGACTATGCCGCAACTATACCTCAGCAAAGCTTCATGATGTTCCAGTTGATGTTTGCCATCATCACGCCAGCGCTCATCACCGGAGCCTTCGCGGAACGCATGAAGTTCAGCGCGATGGTAGTGTTCATGATTCTGTGGTCGATCGTCGTCTACGATCCTATGGCGCACATGGTGTGGGGCAAGGGAGGCTTGTTGAATGCCACATTGGGTGGCCGCTTCCCCACCCTCGACTTTGCGGGCGGGACGGTGGTGCACATCAGTTCCGGCGTCTCGGCTCTGGTGACAGCGCTTTACTTAGGGAAGAGAGTAGGGTTTCCGAAGCAACCGATGCCGCCGCATAGCGTGGTCTTGAGCTTCATCGGCGCTTGTCTGCTGTGGGTGGGATGGTTCGGATTCAATGCCGGCAGCGCGCTCTCTGCGGGCAGCCTTGCCTCGAGCGCGTTTGTAGCCACGCACTTTGGCGCTGCGGCCGCGGCGATCGGGTGGGCTGGCGCCGAGTGGCTGCGCAACGGCAAGCCCAGCGTATTAGGTGCGATTTCGGGAGCTGTGGCGGGCCTGGTAGCTATTACACCAGCGTCGGGCTTCGTGGCTCCCATGCCTGCGCTCTTCATCGGCCTTGTCGCCGGTGTCGTTTGTTATCTGATGGTGGCCAAAGTGAAAGGCAAATTCGGCTACGATGATTCGCTGGATGCCTTCGGCGTACACGGCATTGGCGGCACCGTCGGCGCCATCCTTACTGGCGTGTTTGCCACGAGCGCGATCAATGCGATCTACAAAGACAGCCAGGGCAACCCTCTGCCGTCAGGTCTTATTGACGGTCACGGCGGCCAGGTGCTGAACCAGCTTATCGCCGTAGGGATATCCTGGACGCTGGCGATTGTGGGAACATTGGTTATTCTGAAGGTAGTGGACGTGCTAATCGGATTGCGGGTTTCCGAGCCGGATGAAATCCAGGGTCTGGACGTTTCTCAGCACGGGGAGGAAGGATATAACTTCGAAGCCTAAAGGATTGGATTCGTGGACGGTACTGGCGCTCGGACTCTGACCTTGAGTTATCAGTTAGGTGGTTGGTTGCGACCATTGGTTTCGGAATGGTGCGGTCACAGACCGCCACTATAGCCAGGTCGAGGCAAAGCCATTTTTGCTAAACAGGTGGGGCCAGAGCGAAAACGAACCCAAGCGAACCCAACATACTTAAGTGACTTGATATGAGCAGCTTATCCGCAAATCCTCGGGAAGCGAAGCCAAGGTGGTTATCTTTCGCCATTTCAGCAGATTACGAGACAAATAGGCCAGGTTTTCTCCAAATGGTTGTTCGCGGGCCTGCGCAGACCAATGAGTCCGGATAAGCAAAAGCCGGAATGTGGCTTGGAATCAGAGGGGTGGACAGCTAACCCGTTGCCAGGATTCAAGGATTATGACAAATACTTAACATATAGTTAATCCCCCCCCCTTGGGGTGGGGCCCCTAAAGAATGCAAAACGAACGTTAGAAGACTCCGACCGCCGCTATAGGCTGGGTCTGTTGTGAACTTCGAGGTGGAGTGAGCCATGAAGAAGATTGAAGCGGTGGTCCAGCCGTCGCGGCTCGATTCGGTGAAGGACGCGCTGGTTGAAATCGGCATCAATGGCATGACGATTTCCGAAGTACGCGGGCATGGCCGCCAGAAGGGGCATACGGAGGTTTATCGTGGCAACGAGTACACCGTTGACCTGCTGCCCAAAATCAAGTTTGAAATGGTGCTGCCCGAGTCTCAGGTGGAGGCGGCCATCGACGCCATCCTGCGATCAGCCAAGACCGGGAAGATTGGCGACGGCAAAATTTTCATCTCGAACGTAGAAGACGCCATTCGCATTCGCAATTTGGATCGGGGTGACAAGGCAATCTAGCCCGGTTGACGGTAGTCGGTGGTCGGTTGTTGGCGAGAAATGATGAACTATGAATGATGAATCCAGGCACTCAGAGGCGAATTATGTCCCACACCGAATTTCTGCTGATTGCTGTCCACTGAACGCTGAGAACCGGCAACCGCCGACCAACTACCAACTACCAACAACCGTCAACCGACTACCAACAACCGACTACCGGCATGAATGACCTTCTTTCGTCACTCTCGGCCACTTACGCTGCGGGCAGCCGGCAGATTCGTGAGCAATTCCAAAAAGACCACGACCCCAGCGTTGTGCTGCGCGAGCGCTCTAACCTGGTGGATCGTGTTCTCAGTGCTCTCTATGAACACTTTATCTCCGCCGAACCGGGCGGGCCGCAGGGGCTTTGCTTGGCCGCTGTCGGCGGGTACGGCCGCCGCGAACTTCATCCGTTTTCCGACATCGACGTCAGCTTCATTTGCGCCAGCTCCACCCAGGAGGCTGCGCATCGTGAAACCACGGCCGCTGTGCTTCGCACGCTGTGGGATCTTGGACTGCGGTCAAGCGGGGGATTGAGAACGCTCGCCGAGTGCCGGACGGTGCTGGCCACCGATCCCGAGTTCGCCATTGCCTTGCTCGACGCCCGTTACGTCGCAGGCGACCCGCAGCTTTTCGGCGCCCTCCACGACCGCACACTTCCTGAGGTTATTGCGCGAGAGCGCCACAGCCTGGTGGCCAATCTTGAAGAACTCACGCGGCAGCGGCACCACAAGTACGGAAATACGACCTTTCACCTCGAACCTAACATCAAGGACGCCCCGGGCGGCCTGCGCGACTATCACGTCTCCAGATGGTTGGCCGAAATCGCCACTCTCGATGAGCGCGGCGATTGGTCTGTCCCCGAGGAGCTTTGGCCACAGGCTTTCAGCCCTGCCGCTCGCGCCGCCTTCACCTTTCTGACGGCGACGCGTTGCTTTCTCCACTACAAGCGCGAGCGCGATGACAACCATCTCACTTACGAGATGCAGGATCAAGCCGCCGCCAATGGAATCGGCGTGCCTGGGCCGGTCTCACCCAGCGAGTGGATGCGCGTCTACTTTCGGAACGCGCGCTTGGTGGACGCGCTGGTGAAACGGCTGCTGGATGAGACCACGCGCTCCCGGCGATCGCTCGGCGCGGTATTCGAAGACTGGCGGTCCCGCCTGTCGAACGCAGAGTTCTCCGTGATTGGCGGCCGCATCTTCATTCGCCAGCCGGCGGCGGCCGGCCAGGATCCTGGGCTTCTGTTGCGCATGTTTGAAATGGTGGCGCGGCACGGTTTGACCTTGAGCTCTGAGGCTGAGCGCGCTGTAACTGCGGCTTTGCCCCGCGTCGCCGAGGTCGCGGTTAACCTAACAGAACTTGGGGTCAGTCTGCAGGAGATCCTCACTCTTCCGCACGCTGCTCAGGCCCTGCGCGTGATGCACCAATTAGGGCTACTGCCGCTGCTGATTCCGGAATTCAACGCCATTGACGCGCTGGTAACTCGCGATTTCTACCACCGTTATACCGTGGATGAGCACACCTTTGTCACCATCCAGGCTCTACACGACCTTGAGGCGCTCAAGTACACCAAAGAACCCGCCGCCGCGGAACAGCCTGACGGCGATCTGCGCCGCATTGAACATCGCTTCGCCTCAGTCCTCCGCGAGATTGAGCGCCCGGAGTTGCTGTACCTCGCCTTGCTCCTGCACGACCTTGGCAAAGGGTCGGGCCATGCCGATCACGCCAAGGGCAGCCTTGAGGTTGCGAAAGGCATCCTTGGGCGTTTGGGAACGTCTCCCGGCGAGGATCGCACCGTGCTGTTCCTGGTGGCACACCACCTTGATATGTCAAACACGCTGCTGCGGCGAGATATTCTGGATCCGGCCACCATTCGGGAATTTGCAAACAAAATCGGTTCCTCGGAGCGGCTCAGGATGCTCACGCTGCTGACGTACGCCGACGTGAAGTCCGTCAACCCGGAGGCGCTGACACCGTGGAAGGCCGACGCTCTATGGCAGCTTTACATCTCCACAGATAACTATCTCGCGCGAAGCTTGGATGACGAGCGCGTATCCGCCACCGAAGACGCGGCGCTTGATATCGACGACGCTTTGACCGTTGAGAAGCCCGTTGACAAACCCTCCGAGCTCCACACCTTCCTTGCCGGATTTCCGCAGCGTTATCTCGCGGTGCACGCTCCCGGAGAAATCATGGAGCACCTCGCGATGGCGCGGAACCTTGATCGCGCGCCGGCGCAGATCCGGTTGGAGCGTCAGGCGGCCTCCTGGGAACTCACCCTGATTACTCGCGACCGGCCGCTGCTGTTCGCCACCGTCAGCGGCTTTCTTGCTTCCTGGGGCATGAGCATTGTCAAGGCGGAGGCCTTTGCCAACGCCCAAGGCATTGTTCTGGATATCTTCGCCTTCCACGATCTCCATCGAACCTTGGAACTCAACCCGCCGGAGGTGGGAAGGTTTGAGCAGAGCCTCGCTGATACGATGGCAGGCAAGGTCTCCTTGGAAGCTCTCTTCGATGACGCGCGCGAGCGTCGCGCCTCCTTCCGCCGGCCGAAGGTTTCAGTGGCCACCCAGGTGAGATTTGACGGCGCCAGCGCCGCGCATAGCACCCTGTTGGAGCTAGTCACGGCGGATCGGCCCGGCCTCCTATTCGACGTGGGCTACACGCTCGCCAAGCTCGGCTGCAACGTCGAAGTTGCGCTGATCGATACGGAAGGTCAGCGCGCCATCGACGTTTTTTATCTCACCGCTGGCGGCAAAAAGCTCGCCGCAGCGCAGGAAAGCGACATTCGCCAACGGTTGCTGGAACTGCTCGCCGAGCCTTCTGGGGCGAGGGAAAAGGTGTTTCAAAACCCGGACGCAGAGTCACAAAGACTGACTGAAGTGAGAGGGTCGTTGGCCTGACGAGCCCTAACCCGCTACGTTTTATTGAGCTTGCCGCTTGCGTGGTGTCATAGCACCTTAAGGGTGACATCGTCTGCAACATCTTGGCTGCGTTGGTGTTACAAAAATCACTACCGCCAAACTAAGAATAGATGTATACTGAAGTTGCTTGATCAGTTTTTGTGACCGGTAACCAGTTAGCGAGAGGCCACAGAATCCGTGATTTTGTGGCTCTTTTTGTTTATGGCGAGGGGTTGCGAGAGCAGAACAAGACATCTCAAAAATTGAAGGAACATTCGAACACTATGAATAAAGAACAAGGCACGGTGAAGTGGTTCAACGACTCGAAGGGCTACGGATTCATCCAGCGCTCTTCCGGCGGTGACGTCTTCGTGCATCACTCCGCCATTCAGGCTGAAGGTTTCCGCTCTCTCGCCGAGGGTGAAACGGTGGAATTCCTGGTTACCAAGGGTCCTAAGGGTCTGCAAGCGGAACAAGTTACCAAGGTTTAAGGCAGTTCGGGTCCGCGTTCCGCTTCAAACGGGGCGGGGCGCGGGCCCCCATCCCACCTAAAAGCGAGTTGAAAATGCAGATTCAATACGTCGGTTTTCAACTGAGGGAACGTGGACGCGAATACCTATACCGCGTTCTCGAGCCCAGACAGAAGCCGCGCGAATTCGGTTTCACCATCCTCAACCAGGCGTTCACTGTAAAGCGCGTCCCATACCAGGACGCCGCCGACCTCTGTTACAAGAAACTGCAGCGCGCGCTGGCCGATGATGGCGCCGAGCCGCCCCGCCACTCCGTCGTCTCTGACCAGGAACTCGACGAGTACCTGCAGAGCCAGCGGCCCGCGAAGCGGCGACACGCGTAGAATTGATTCCGAGGCATTTACGGCTTGGCTACACAGCTAGCCAGCCCAAGGTTGTTCGAGACGAGAAGCCGCGAATTGAGCGTAGCGCATGTCTAAGGGGGGGGCGGTGGTGTCAAGGTTCTTTGTTTTCTGTTGCTCAAGAGCCTCTCGGAGTAAGGGCTTCGATTCTCAGTTACACTACACCTCTCCGGAGGCCGCAGGCCTCCGCCCAGGAGTTCGTCACCCACGTATTCGGTCGTTAGCGACCAGGATGCGATGCCGCAGCCGGAAGCGTCCTAATCAGACCTGAAGGTTGGTGTTCTGACCATGCGCTAGCCGAGGTGCACTTCCGGACTTGTCTCCGCCAGCCTGGCTCCCGCGCGCTTCGGCAGCCCGCCACCGGTAAAACCTGATGGTCGCGAGTTTGCGCGCCAGAGTCACGGCCGCCTTCGCCGGATCATGGCGACTCGCCTGCTGTTGATAGCAAGCCCAGGCCTCCAGCCTGGGCTGTGTTAGATCGGCTCTTTGGGCCTGCGAGCCTTCGGTCCCCGACGGTTAGAAGCGGTCTGCCGTCGGAGGACCCGTGAACCAGTGCTTTCCTAACTTTTCTTGGCGCTGACAGCGAAGAAGGCCGCCACTTTTTGTTCTACCTTTTTGCTGTTGCACTTTGGGCAGGCGACGCGCCCCTTCTCGTATTCTGTTATGGTCATTTGCTGCGTAAACGACTTTTTGCACTCCTTGCAGGTATAACTATAGATGGGCATTTGAGCGTCCTCCCCGTGAGATCTTAAGAGTCATTTTAGTAGAGGCGGCAGCTCACCTCGAATGTCTTTGACAAGGCCATCCACGTCAATGCCTAAGCCGGCTGCCGTCTTTTTCCGCGATGCCGAGCAACTCCTCACGCTGGCCGGACGGCCAGTTCCCCGCAAAGGAAGGGATCTTCGTGAATTGGGGATTGTGCGAGGGGGCGCGCTGCTCGCAGTCGGAGGCAAGATTGCCGGCGTTGGCCGCACTCGCGAGCTCGAGAGCGCCGCGCGCCAACTGAAAGCCCACAGCATCGACTGCCGCGGCCGGGTATTGATGCCGGGCTTTGTTGATTCACATACTCATTTGGTTTTTGCCGGGAGCCGGGTGGACGACTACGTGCGGCGGCTGGAGGGCGCCACATACGAAGAGATCGCCCGAGCCGGCGGCGGCATTCGCCTCACCGCGCGCCTGGCGGCAGAAGCTTCGCCGCGCGCCTTGGTGGGGCAGGCGCTTAGGTTTCTCGGTGAATTTGCGGCCTTCGGCACGACGACCGCGGAGGTGAAGACGGGCTACGGCCTGGAGGTAGAGACCGAGATTAAGATGCTGCGCGTCATCCGCCAACTTGCCGCCCATCCGGATGCGAAGGTTGAACTGGTTCCCACGCTGCTGGCGGCGCACGCTTTGCCCGCAGCGTTCGAGGGCCGCCGAAAAGAATACCTCGATGGAGTGATCCAGAGGCTTATTCCTTTTGCGGCCCGGCGGAAGCTGGCGCGCTTCATCGATTGCTTTTGCGATCGCGGAGCCTTCAGCGTGGACGAATGCCGTCGGGCGCTCTCGGCGGGCGCCGCTCTCGGATTGATTCCTCGACTTCACGCCGAGCAGCTTGCGCGCACAGGCGGAACGCGACTGGCGTTACAGGTGAGTGCAGCTTCCGCCGACCACCTCGATCACCTGACTGCCGCAGACATCCGCGCACTGGCGCGCTCCGAAACAGTCGCAACCCTGCTGCCGGGATCGAACTTTCACCTGGGGATTCGCCGCTACGCGCCCGCGCGGCGTCTGATTGACGCCGGCGCTGCCGTCGCCTTGGCCACCGACTTCAATCCGGGGACCAGTCCCACGTTGAACATGCAATTCATCCTCAGCCTCGCTTGTGGCGCGATGCATCTCACGCCGGCCGAGGCGATCTGCGCTGCGACGCTCAACGCAGCTCATTCCCTGCGGCTAAGCGACCGCATCGGGTCGATCGAGCCCGGCAAGCAGGCGGACCTCATTGTGATGGACGTAGACGACTACCGCAAATTACCCTACTACTTCGCTTGGAATCACTGTGTGATGACGGTGAAAAACGGCCGGGTTGTTCACTCGCGGCTTGACGCCGAGAGCCGGGAGAGGGTCTAGGGCGACGGCGGCTGCGGGCTCGCGGCTGGAGTGGACGAGTTCGGGGGAGCTTGCTCCTTCGGCTGTGCTTCAGGATATGTGATGACGATCTCCCCGGGTTTAGCCATATGGAGCTGCTCGCGCGCCACTTTCTCAATGGCCTTCGGATCAGACTTTAGGGCATCAATATGCTTCTGCAAAGCTTGATTCTCCTGTTCAAGCTCGAGGGCCTGTTTCTGAAGAGTCTGGTACCGTTGGCGCTCACTCCGATAGGCCAGATACCCGTGCTCGCCGCAAATAACGTGATAGGCGAGCGCAGCCACGAGTAACGTAGCAACGGCCAGAGCGCCCCAATACGCGCGGCGGCTTTGGACGGGCAGTTTCATCTTGAGTACTTCGCAAGGCTGCGCACCACGCATCCGTTTGGCACGTCGAGCCTGATCGAGTTGCTCTCCGTCGAACGTCCATTGTACCGTGGAGGCTAGGGTCCGGCAATTCCGCACGCTTCTGCGTTGGGTTCAGGGGCGGCCGGCCGGGCATCGCCTATGACGGACAAAGTGGTGGTTTTGGTGACGGCGCCGAGCCTGAAGGAAGCGCGCAAGATCGCGCGGGGCTTGGTTGAAGCGCACTTGGCGGCCTGCGTGAATGTGACGCCGCCGGTGGAATCGATCTACCGCTGGCAGGGGAAAATCGAGAACAGCCGCGAGCGCCTGCTGGTGATCAAAACGGCGCGCGAAATCTTCACCGAGGTCGAGGCGGCGATTCGCAAGCTCCACAGTTTTACGAACCCGGAAATCATCTGCTTGCCCATTGTCGACGGCTCGCGCGAGTATCTTGATTGGCTGACAGAATCCGTGAAAATCGGGGCGACCGCCGCGTTCGAGCCGTAGCCCTAGCCGCAGGCCAGAATCGCTCCTCAACCCTCAATCTTGGCAAGCGCCTGATCGAGGTCTGCGATGAGATCATCCACGTCTTCGATCCCAACAGAGATGCGCACAAGCCCGCCGGTAATGCCAATGCGCTGCCGCTGTTCCGGCGGGACGCTGGCGTGTGTCATCGTGGCGGGATGAGAGATCAGCGTCTCAACGCCACCCAGACTCTCGGCGAGCGAGCAGAGCCGCACGCTCTTTAGCACCGTCTTGGCGTTTTCAAGCGAGCCGATTTCGAATGAAATCATACCCCCGAAGCCCTTCATCTGGCGCTTCGCCAGCTCGTGCTGCGGGTGATCGGGGAGACCTGGGTAATTCACTTTTCTCACTTTGCGGTGGCCGGCGAGAAAGCGCGCTACAGCCCAGCCGTTTTCTTCGTGTTGCCGCATCCGCACAGCCAGGGTTTTCACGCCGCGCAGCACCAGCCAGCAATCGAAGGGCCCAAGGATGGCGCCAGCAGCATTTTGCAAGAACCTCAAGCGCTCGGCGAGGCCGGCATCATTGAGGATGATGGCCCCGCCTACGCCATCCGAGTGGCCGTTCAGGTATTTGGTGGTGCTGTGCAATGTGAAGTCGGCCCCGAGTTCCAAGGGACGCTGAAAGTACGGACTCATGAAGGTATTGTCAACCGCGGCCAGCGCTCCACGGCGGTGCGCCAAGTCTGACGCGGCGCGCAAGTCCGTAATCTCCATCATGGGGTTGGTCGGAGTCTCCAGATAAACCAGCCGCGTACCTGGTTGGAATGCCTTGTCGATTTCGTCCAGGCAACTCGTGTCGGCGTAGGTGAAGGTGAGGCCAGAATCCTTCAGCACGTGCTCGAAAAGCCGGAACGCGCCGCCATACAGGTTATGACCGGCCACCACGTGATCGCCGGCTTTCAACAGACTCATGAGCGCGTTGATGGCAGCCATGCCGGAAGCGAAGGCGAACGCGTAACGGCCGCCTTCCAGGCAGGCTAAGTTTCGCTCCAGCGCCGAGCGGGTGGGGTTTGAGGTTCGGGCGTACTCGTGCCCCTTGTTACGTCCCAGTTCCTCCTGCACGTAGGTGGACGTCTGGTAAATTGGAACGATAATCGCCCCCGTGGCGGGATCGGGCTCCTGCCCGACATGGATGGCATCAGTGGCAAATCCCATCGAACGCTTTCCGACTTTCCTTAAAGTCTCTGGAGTGCATCAACAACCGGCGGTGATACCGCAAAAGCTGACGAGCTTTTGCGGTATCATGGAGGCTGATCGCCACAACGGGCTGGCAGGATATCAGCCGGCGTCAAGCTGGAATTACCGGAGGTCGATATGCGCCATCGCCTGCGAATTGCGCTGACTCTTGAGGTGCTGGCACTGGCAGCGGGTCTGCTGAGCTTAGCTGGGGGCGCGGCACTTCATGCCGATTCTCCCAATCTGGTTACAGTGAACGTCGTGGTTACCGATTCCCAAACGGGGCGACCGGTGAACCAGGCTCACCTGACACTCATCTTTCAAAGCCCAAGGGACCCCAACAACGCCTTCAAGCGCGCGAAGACAATCTCATACACCGGCAAAACAGATGCCGAAGGGCGTTGCAGGTTCGTTTACATTCCAGAAGGGTCCGTTAAGCTTATGGCGACCGAAGACCGCCATCAGGCTTTCGGGCAAACCTTTGAAGTAGACAAGGACCACTCGACTCTTGAAGTAAAGATGAAGCCGCCCCAGCCGTTGCTTTAAGAGCAGCAACTGAAAACATCCAACTTAGGGGCCAACTTCCGGGGCCCGTACTCCTGTGACCGGGATCGCCTGCGCGCCATCCGCGCATCTTAATCCGCGATGCATCATTGATGGTGCAAAGAGCAAAAAGCCATTCCCTCTCCCTGTCTTACGTTCAAAAGAGCGGCCCATTTCCACAAGCTTTTTAACAGAACTGTTAAAAAACCGAATCCGAGTTATGGAAAAATGTTACAGATGGCGTTCCAAAGACAACGTAATGTTACACCCGCTGGCGCGTCCCGGCTTGCGGACTTGCCTCCACATGAAACGCCGGCTTTCAACCGCCGTTCCAAAGGGATTGTGCAGCGCTAATTCGGGCTCTGCGCCGCATTCGGCGTCCGAGACGACGTGCCAGTTGCCGGGGCGGCGTTGACAGCGCTGGGAGCCGCAGAAGAGCCAGGCGGCGCCGCAAAGTACTTCGGGTCAAGCCAAATGTTCGCCTGCTGCTTGACGCCTTCCAAGGCAGCCTTGAACTTCTCTTGGCGAAGCTTACCTTCGATCTCTTTCGAGGCTTCCGAGACGGGCATGGTCTCGTGCTTCACGACCTGAATGAAGTAAAAGTTCATGGGGTTGTTCTGAATCTCAGAGACTTCACCGTCCTTCAACGTCCAGGCCTGCTTGTCCATGTCGCCGGGAAGCTGGCCGCGCCGCACCGATCGCGGATTGGGGTCAAAGAACACGACATTTGCCAACTTAAACTGCTCAGAAACCTTGGCGGCGTCCTGGCCGGAAGCGAGCGCCTGGCGAATGTCTTCAGCGCGCTTCTTCGCTTCATCTTCCGGTAAGCCGGCCGCATCGCCCTTTGCGCCTTCCGGTTTCTTGCGCACACTTACCTGCCGGATCTGCACTTGCTCAAAATCCGTGTGATGGTCGGCGTAGTACTTGTCGATGTCATCCTGCTTCACTTCTACGCTCTCGTTGAGCTTCTTGTACTCATCCTGGACAAGCGCCTGCTTTCGCTGAAGCTCCATTCTCTGTTTGAATTCTGGAGTTTGGTCGAGACCGTCAGCAGTCGCCTTCTGCGCGAGGGCCAGAAACATCGCGTAGTTCTCACCCAACGGCTTAAAACCTTGGGCAGCCAACGAGCGCTGAGCCGTCGGGTTGAGAGTTTTCACGATGTCCTGGAATTGCTCGGCTGTTATCTGCTGATCTCCCACTTTCATCACCACTGTGTCCGGGGGAACCTGTGGAAGCGCAGCGCCAGCAGGGGGCGAGGGATGCGGGACCGGCATCGTCGCTTGGCCGGTCGCGGCAGGCGCACCCGGCGCCGGAGACGGAGATTGGGACGAACTTTGTTGGGCCGAAACGGTAGCCGCCGAAAAAGCCGCAATGAGTGTTCCCAACAATACCCACCGCCACTTCGAGGCACACCGACGTTCAATTAGCTGATTCATAAGACTTCTTCCCTTTGACGAGTATGGTTCGATAGCGAGAACACAGATTCTAGCACGGAACGACTTTGGTCTGCACAAAACCTGAGACGCGTGCCGTGAAGTTTACGGTGCCAACCACTGCAAGCGGTAAAATCTACGTTCTGGCTGGATACGAGGTAGACGTTTACGGCCGCTTACCCCAATGACATTCATGGCCGGTCTGTGAGAACTCAGAGCTTCAGCCCTGGAAATAGCATCCTCCGACTGGAGCGGGTGAAGCAGCCTCGAATCCGAGTATGGTGCTGCGCTCGAGTGCTATACTTCGCTGCTATGTCCAAATCCCGTAAAAATCGATCCACGTTATTCGTTGTCCTCAGCGCCTTCTTTTCACTCGTTCTGGCACTCGGGCTGCGCGCCGTCTTTGGCTTCGGCGCCCCGCCGACAGAGCCCCAATTTGACCCTAGTCTTTACTCGGCATTGCGCTGGCGGCTCATCGGCCCGTTTCGGGGCGGCCGTTCCATCGCCGCGGCCGGCGTCCCGAACGAGCCGGACACTTATTACTTCGGCGGAGTGGCAGGCGGCGTGTGGAAGACCACGAACAGTGGCCGTACCTGGCAGCCCATCTTTGACCACGAGTCCGTTTCATCCATCGGCGCCATCGCCGTGGCGCCTTCGAACCCGAAAGTGATCTACGTGGGTACCGGCGAATCTGACATCCGTTCCGACACGTCGTATGGCGACGGCGTCTACAAGTCTACCGATGCCGGCCGCACCTGGCAGCATATCGGCCTGGAAGACAGCCGCGCCATCAGCCGCATTGTGGTGGACCCGCACGATGCGAACGTGGTGCTGGTGGCTGCGCTGGGCCATCCTTTCGGCCCGAATACTGAGCGCGGCGTATTCCGGTCCGCGGACGGCGGCAACACCTGGACGAAGGTGCTCTACAAAGATGAAAACACCGGCGCGGCCGACATCGCCGCTGACCTCGAAACCGGCCGAACGATCTACGCCTCACTCTGGGAAGCGCGACGTCCGCCCTGGAGCGTCTACGGCCCTATCGAAGGTCCCGGCAGCGGGCTCTACAAGTCGACAGACGGCGGCGTCACCTGGAACGAGCTTCGCGGCAACGGCCTGCCCGAGCATGGAATGCGACGCATCGGCATATCGGTTGCTTCCGGCGATCAGGGGCAGCGAGTGTACGCATTAATTGACACGCTGCAGACGCCGGAACGGGGTCTCTATCGCTCCGATGATGCCGGTGCGACCTGGCGGCACGTGTCGTCTGACGCGCGAATCGACGGCCGCGCCTGGTATTTCAGCGGCGTTTTCGTGGATCCGCAGAATGCGGACACGGTTTACGTAGCTAACACCGCGCTCTACCGCTCGACGGACGGCGGAGCCACGTTTACGCCTATCAAAGGCGCGCCGGGCGGAGATGACTATCACCTTTTGTGGCTGAACCCCCGCAACTCCAAGCGCATGATCTTGGCCAGCGACCAGGGCACAGTGGTAAGCGTCGATGGCGGAGACACCTGGAGTTCATGGTACAACCAGCCCACGGCGCAGTTTTATCACGTGGTGACGGATGACCAGTTTCCCTACCACGTCTACGGCGCGCAGCAGGATTCCGGCAGCGTGGATATTGCCAGCCGCAGCGACTCGCCCGAAATCAGCTTTCGGGACTGGCGAGCCACCGCAGGCGGCGAAGCCGGCTATATGGCGCCGGACCTGCTCCATCCGGATCTGGTGATCGGCGGGGACACCTACGGCGGAATCAGCCGGCTGTGGAAGAGCACGAGTCAGGAGCAGGATATTGCGCCCAGCCTCGGCCGGAGCTTCAACTTCGGGGGTGGCGGCGGTTGCCATCCCGGCGAGAGTTTTCGCTTCGACTGGACTTCCCCCATCGTTTTTTCGCCCAAAGATCCACAGTCGCTCTACTTCAG
>JASHYZ010000665.1 GCA_030042795.1 Terriglobia bacterium
CTCGTGAGCGCCGCAAGCGCACGATCCACGACTTGCTGGAGGCTGTTGACCTGATCGCGTGGGCGGACAAGCCCGTGAAGTTTTTGTCGGGCGGCATGAGGCGGCGCCTGGAAATCGCCCGAGGGCTGGTGCATGAGCCCAGGGCATTTTTCCTCGACGAGCCTACCACCGGGCTTGATCCGGTATCGCGGGTGGCCGTGTGGGAGATGCTCACGCGCCTCAAGAGCCAGCGGGACCTGACAATTCTGCTCACCACGCACTATATGGACGAGGCGGACAAACTCGCGGACCGCATCGCCATTGTTGATCACGGGAAGTTAGTGGCGCTTGATACCCCATTCAGATTGAAAGCGTCGATCCCGGGCGAGAACATGCTGGAAGTGAGCTTCGCGGGAACGCCGGCCGATTGGCTGCAAACGCTGGAACATTTACCGGAGGTCGCCAGCGTCACGCTGTACGATCACGTCTACCGGATCGCGTCACGTAACGGACCGCGAACGACCGTGGAGCTGGTGGAGGCCGCGCGGCAGCAGGGAGTGTCGGTCACGGCGCTCTCCGTCCAGTCCGCCACACTGGACGACGTCTTTATGCACTTCACCGGACGCCAGCTTCGCGACGAACTCCAGGCGCCTTCGGCAGCCGATTCGCCTTTCATGATGAGACGGTAAGGCTGGTTGCCGGTGATCGGTTGTCAGTGGACAGTTATTCGGATTTAAGATTACGGACTAATTTAGAAGTTGACACGGTCGTCAGCACCGCTTTGACTTCATACAACACCTCCATATAGCGCTGGGATCGCTGGCCGAGGTTGAAACGATAGCCCCAAGGCTCGATACACGGAACCGGCCGATGCTGAGAAACTCATATAGCGCACCGGGGAGGTGGGACGGCTGCTCAACGGCATGCTGAGGTATTTACGAAGCAAGCCGTCGTCGGCAACCGAGAACCCACAACGGTCCACTGACAACCGGCCACCGACAACCGGAAACCGCTATGAACCGAATTTGGGCCCTCATCGAACGCGACCTCCGCCGCTTCCGGCGCAGCCCGGTGCTCGTGGTGCTTTCGCTGATCTTTCCTTTCGTGCAGCTCGTGGTGCTGGGCTACGCCTTCGGGGGTAACCTCAAGCACCTGAAGATTGGCGTGGTGGACCAGGATAACCAGGTGACTGCCGTAAAGCTGCGCGAGATGCTGACCGCGGTCAGCGTCAACGCCGAAACCGTGATACCTCTTGAGTATTCGGACTTAGGACGCGCCCTCAGCGACTTGCGCAATGGCAAACTGAATGGCGTTCTGAATATCCCACCCAACTTTTCGCGCGACATGTTGGCACAAAAAGCGCCGCAAGTGGCGCTGGTGGAGGACAACACGGATCAGTTTGTGACGTCCACGCTCGAAGGGACGCTCACGGGCATGGTGGACGCCTACGACGCGAAGGATCCTGCTCCCCGCATTGCCACTCAGACCACGCTCTCGATCGTCGAAATCTATCCCTACGTACCCTACATCCAGTACTTGCTGCCGGGTTCCATCGTGATCTCGATCTTCATGATGGTGATGATCGGCGGCGGCATCATCTTTATCGATGACAAAGCGCGTGGCCTGCACGAAGGCTACCTGGTGACCCCGATCAGCAAGTTTGAGTTGATCATGGGATTCAATCTCTCGGGCGCGATCAAAGCTATTCTCGCCGGCCTGGTGTTGATGACAATCGGTTCGCTGATCGCCGGTATTCCCCAACCGTTTGACCCGCTGCGGCTGGCGCGGATGTTCATTATGATTGTGGCCACGTCACTGGCGCTAGTGAGCATGATGTTCCTCCTCATGGTGCGGGTAAGTGATCCGCTCATTCCTCGCGCCATCTTCGGCGTTCTCAACACGCTGTTGTTCTTCCCCAGCGGCGCCGTTTATCCCGTTCAGGCCTTTCCCGCCTGGATGCGCGCCATCTCAACCGTTGACCCCTTCAGTTTCGCGGTACACGCCTTCAAGAGTCTGCTGCTCAAAAACACCGGCATGGTGGCGGTGTATGGCGACCTTGTCTACCTGCTGGCATTCGCCGCCGTTGCTATGGCTGCAGCCACGGCGCTGTTTCGGCGAACGCTATGACGGGCCGTCCGGGCCTGCGCGAAGCGCCTTGGAGTGCGGCGGCTTGACGCCGCCTTGCGCCCGAAGCACGCGACAACCAAAGGCGGCGTCAAGCCGCCGCACTCCAAGGCGCTTCGCGCATCTTCAACCGCTGATGAATAATTCGGGCTAGCGCTTGCTGGCGTGCAGGAAGTCTCTGATTTTCTCGAAGTCTTCACGCAGGATTTTCTCTTCGCGTGGATTGCGAAGGACATAGGCAGGATGCACGGTGGCGAGCGCTTTTGCGGCGCCGAAGTCGTAGAAGCGGCCGCGCAGTTTGAGAATGCCGTCTTTGAGGCCGAGCACGGTTTTCACGGCAGGGGCGCCCAGGCAGCACACCAGGCGCGGCCCGATGGCTTCGATCTGCCGGAAGAGAAAAGGTGAGCAGGCCTCCACTTCGTCGCGCTCCGGCGTTCGGTTGCCGGGAGGGCGGCACTTGACGACGTTACAAATGTAGACGTCTTCGCGGCGAATGTTCACGAACTGCACCATGCGATTGAGCAATTGACCGGCGCGGCCCACGAACGGCAAGCCTTGCTCGTCTTCGTCGGCACCGGGACCCTCACCCACGAAAACCAGCTCCGCATGAGGATTCCCCTGCCCGAAAACAATATGCTTCCGTCCTCCCGCGAGCTTGCAGCGCTGGCAGTCGCCAAGGTCGGTACGAATCTCCTCCAAGGTTTCACGATCTGGACGACGGGGCGCCTCCACCTCGAACAGATTCAGTGAGCGGGCCGCGGTTGGTGGCCGGACCGGAGCAGGCATTTGGACCTCCGAAGTCGATGGCGCGGCCCACGCCGCGAGGCTTGAGGTGACGCGGTCCGACTGGGCTTCACTTTGCTCGTGGGGTAGAGTCACGGCTTCGGACGGGCTCTCGGCCTGTTGTGCGGCTGCAAGGCGGCTCGCGGAATGCGCAGGCGGCGAGTCAATGCCCTGGGCTCCTCGCGATTCGAGCAGAAACTCGT
>JASHYZ010000666.1 GCA_030042795.1 Terriglobia bacterium
CGGAGTTTGCCGCCTATCTTGAGACATTGCGCCGCGAGGGACGCGCGCAGGGCATGATGAAGGCCGTAACCCCTGGCGGCGAAGAAGTAATGATCGAGTTCAAGAATTCAGTACTCCGAGACGGTCGGGAACCCAATGTGGTGCTCTGTGTGGGACGCGACGCCACGGAGCTCGTACGCCTGCGAAGAGCCTTGAAGCAGGCAGGCCAGCTTCCTGAAAACCTGACGAGGACGTTTGGCGAGGGCTTAGCGGGTCTTGATTCCGAAAGCCGATTCACCTTGCTGAATGAGAAGGCCGAGATGATATCGGGCTACACGGCCGAAGAACTCAAGGGAAAGCCGCTTTCGGTTCTGCTTCGGCCGGAAGACATCGAACCCCTAAACGCAATTCTTCGGATGTGCCTGGCGGAGATCGTTCAGGTTTCGGGACGCGACTTGACCATCGTGCGCAAAGATGGCAGTGGGCGTCGCGTCCGCCTGAAATTGAGCAGTGTGGCGACCGGCGGGACCAGCACGGGCGCGGTGATGACCTGGAGAGACCTCGCCGAAACCAGACTCGTCGAGGCCGGACTCCGCTCGTCGAAATGTGGTTGAATTCATTCACGCCGCGATGTGCCTCCCGATCATCGCGCCGCGCAGGCCCAGGTTGGGTGCGCTCTCTTTACAACGGAGGCATCCTTAGGCAATCCTGAGTCTTGAACTCCGCCATTCATTGTCATGAAAGTTGAAATTTTCAATGATGCCGATTCCGTAGCCCGAGCTGCGGCGGCCTCTATTGCCGCGGGCGGGCGCGAGACCATCGCCGCCCGCGGACGCTTTGCCTTTGCGGTCAGCGGCGGTCACACTCCATGGGTGATGTTGCGTGCGCTGGCGGCTGAAGATATCCCTTGGGCGAGCGTGCATGTCTATCAAGTTGACGAGCGCGTGGCCCCCGCCGGACACCCAGACCGCAACCTCACGCACCTGCGCGAAAGCTTGCTTCAGCACGCTCCCTTACCTCCGGAGCACATTCACGCCATGCCTGTAGAGGCGGCCGACCTCGATGCCGCGGCCGCGCAGTATGCTCTGGCTCTTCAGGAGATCGGCGGAGCACCGCCGGTGCTCGACCTCGTCCATTTAGGTCTCGGTCCCGATGGCCACACTGCCTCGCTGGTGCCAGGGGATTCCGTGCTGAAGGTTACAAACAAAGATGTGGCTATCACCGGCATTTACCAGGGCAGGCGCCGGATGACGCTGACTTATCCCACGCTCAATCGCGCTCGGCGGGTACTTTGGGTTGTCACGGGAAGCGAGAAGGTGGAAATGCTCCGGCGCCTGCGCGACGGCGACACCTCCATTCCCGCCGGGCGAATTCAGCGCGAACAAGCTACGGTACTGGCGGACCGGGCGGCCGCAGGAGCGTCGCCTGCAACACCTCGAACAGTTTCTTGAAAAGCGCACCCACACTGTCATTCCGAGAAGCCGCAGACGACGAGGAATCTCGTAGCTCTTTTACCTTCAAAACTCGATTCCTCGCTACGCTTGACACGTGTCCGGACGGTTTTTTCACGAACTGCTAATCTAATGCAAGAAGCCATCCGTTACATATTGCACCTCGGTCATGCGACGTTTCTGGCGCTGGCGGCTCTGCTGCCGATTGTGAATCCTATCGGCAGCGCGGCGATCTTCCTGGCAATGACTGAGGGGCATCCCGCGCCTCTGCGTAAGACGCTGGCGCGAAAGATCGGGATGAACAGCTTTTTTCTGTTGGCGGGGTCCGTGCTGGTCGGCACCTACGTGCTGCGTTTTTTCGGGATCTCCATTCCCGTTGTGCAGATCGGAGGCGGCCTGGTTGTGCTGGCCACTGGCTGGCAAATGCTGAACCAAAAGGAAGGGGAAATCAAGAGTGATGTCCGCCCGCTTGATAGCCGCGTCGATCCCGAGTTTGCGTCCCGGCAGGCGTTCTACCCGCTCACCTTGCCAATCACCGTGGGACCGGGATCAATTTCCGTGGCGATCACCCTCGGCGCCAATCTGCACGGAGGAGGCTTCAATCGCGCCCTATTCATCGTGGACGCCTTGCTGGCATCGGCTCTGGTCGCTTATCTGGTGTTTCTGTGCGACCGGTACGCTGAGCCTCTATCCCAGAGAATGGGCCAAACCGGCATGAGCGTGATCGTCCGTCTGTGTTCCTTTTTGTTACTCTGCATTGGAGTTCAGATCGTCTGGAGCGGTGCCAGCGCACTACTGGGAATCTCGGCTCGATAGGCCGCAGAGCCTCTGCGTCTTTAAGACTCAACGCCTTTGGCATTGCCTTGGAGGCGGGCGGATGCCGGCAAGGTTAGGGCGTCAGGAGACTCCCGTGCCTCTGTCAACAGTTTCGCTTCCGTCCCCCAAAAATGGCAGGCAGCGCGGGAATGCCAGCGCTGGGGCAGCCCCTAAATCCAAGATAGGGACTAGCTGACAGGTATGCCCTCGCTTCTACTGCGACCAACGCGTTGGCTGACGCACCCAGCGATGTTTATGAAGCTCGGCGTAGAGGCCGGCCGGAAGAGGGCCGGCGTCACTTGAGGCAATATTCGACTCAACGTTCCGCAGCTTCCTCATCCCGGGAATAATGGTGCTCACCGTCTTGTTCATCAGGATAAAGCGGAGCGCCATCTCGGGAAGGGTCATGCCGCGTGGTGCCAAAACCTTGAGGGGTTC
>JASHYZ010000667.1 GCA_030042795.1 Terriglobia bacterium
CACGAAGGAGGCCTTCGGCACCGGTAGCAGCACCGGAATCGCCTTGCGGAACGGCTACCTTTACGTAGCTCATCTCAACTCCGTCGAAAGATTCAAAATGACGCCCGGACAACTCACGCCCTCCGGCCCTCCCGAAACCGTGGTGAGCAGTTTGCCGGGCGTTGACGAGCACGGCGACAAAGGCATCGCCTTTGACGGCAAAGGGTCGTTCTACGTCAACGTAGGCGCGCCCTCAAATGCCTGCCAGCCGCGCAACCGACAGAAAGGAGTGCTTGGACAAGATCCATGCCAACTGCTGGAAACGCACGGGGGCATCTGGAAATTCAACGAAAACAAGCTCGGCCAGAAGCAGTCCGACGGCGTGCGTTACGCCACCGGCCTGCGACAGATGCCTGCCATCGCATGGCATTACGGCGCGCTCTACATCGTGATGAACAACCGCGACCAGCTTGACACGCTTTGGCCGGAACACTTCACGGCGAAGGACAATGCCGAGCGCCCCGCCGAGTGCATGTACCGCGCGGTGCAGGGTTCCAACTTCGGCTGGCCTTATTGCTTCTATGACTACGAACTCAAAAAACTGCTGCTGAACCCCGAGTACGGGGGCGACGGTAAGAAAGTGGGACGTTGCACTCAGTTTGACTTGCCGGTGGCGAGTTACCCGGCTCACTGGGCGCCGGTGGACCTCATGTTTTACGACGGCGACCAGTTTCCCGCTCGCTATCGCGGCGGAGCGTTCATTGCCTTCCACGGATCGTGGAACCGCGCGCCATTGCCTCAGGCCGGTTCCAACGTGACCTTCCAGCCATTTTCCCAGGGCACGCCTTCCGGCAAATTCGAGGTATTTGCCAGCGGTTTTGCTGGCAAGACGGTACCTATGAACCCTGACGACGCCCTTGCTCGCGCGGACGGCGTAGCTGAAGCGCCCGACGGTTCTCTTTATATCGGCGAAAGCCAGAAGGGCAAAATCTGGCACGTGTTCTATCGAGGCACGAAATAGGCGTGGATTGACCGGCCATCTTCTCTGTCGCCTATTGGATTTCGCGAAATAGGATGACTGCATTCCCCTCACCCTCTTGCCCCTCCCCCGAGGGAGCAGGGAAAGCCATTTCAACATATAGCGCCCTCTCCCTGGGGAGAGGGTGGCGCGAAGTGTCGGGTGAGGGGGGCAATGCTGTCACAGTGTTCGACAAAGGTCGGCAAGAATCACGTACGTTACAGAACAGGTGGTCATGATGCGTGAAGCTCCCAACAAAGACGCACTGACGCGACGGAAATTTCTGGGCGCAAGCTCGGCGGCGCTCACTTCCGCAACCATCCTCTCGCCGCTCTCGGCAAACAACCTCGCGGGACAGCAACAGCCCGCGTCCAAGCCCGACTCCGACCGAAACCCAAGCGATCCCGGTCCCGCCAACCCCGCTCTGGACGCGGCCAATCCGGATTCCGGCAATCCGGTTCCGACGGATGCGGGCAGCGTGCAGACGTTCAAATACCCTTTTTCCTTTGCGCATAAGCGGCTTCATGAAGGCGGCTGGTCCCGCGAAGTGACGCAACGTGAACTTGCGGTGGCCAAGAATCTGTCCGGAGTCAACATGCGATTGACTGCCGGCGGCATCCGCGAGCTCCATTGGCACACGGCCGCGGAGTGGGCGTTCATGCTCTATGGCAACGCCCGCATCACCTGCATCGATGCAGACGGCAAGAGCTTCGTCACTGATATCAAAGATGGCGACCTGTGGTTTTCCCCCACCGGCATTCCTCACTCTATCCAAGGACTCGCTCCCGACGGCTGCGAGTTCCTGCTGGTGTTTGATGACGGCAACTTCTCCGAATACGAAACGGTGCTGCTCTCCGACTGGATGGCGCACACGCCGCCACCCTGCCCCTGCTGGCCTGAACAGCGGGGTTGACTCCAGGCGCCTGAGCGGCATCCAATTAGAGTGTACAAAAGGAGCTTCGGGTATTTCTCATGGGTGGGGGGTGTATGCTAGCTAGCCGGTGGCGTTTGATGGCGTTTGGGACGGCTTGCGCACTGGTGCTTTCGGCGCCGCTGCTGTGGGCGCGGTACGCTCAGGGCGCGCCGAACGCGAACGACCAAGCGATCACCGACGATATCAACGCCAAGCTTTTTGCGGATTCCGTGCTGAAAACGCGCGACATTCGCGTGAGCACGCAGGATGCCGTCGTGACCTTGCGAGGTTCAGTGGGCACGCGCCTGGAGAAGGCCGCGGTGGATCGAATCGCCAGCACCGAACCCGGCGTTCAGAAGGTGATCGACAGTCTCGCGATTACCGGTGACACGGCGACTCCGCCGCCTGCTACCGCTGCGCCTCAGCCTGGAGGGCTGCCGGTGCCGACGGGCTCCGTGGTGACGGTGCGGATGATCGATTCGATTGATTCAAAGAAGAATCAGCCCGGCCAGGAGTTTGACGCCACGGTGGAGACGCCTGTGACATCAGGGAGCACGGTGGCGATTCCGAAAGGCTCCCCAGCCAAGGTTCGCCTGGCCGCGGCCAACGATTCGGGAAGAATCGAGGGCAGCGCCCAACTTGAATTGGAGTTGATCTCGATCACAGTCAACGGCGTTCCCTACCAAATCCAGAGCGGTTTCTACGAGCAACACGGAAACTCGCGCGGGCAGCGTACCGCTGAGGCCGGTGGCGCGGGCGCGGTGCTCGGCGCGTTGATTGGCGCTATCGCCGGCGGGGGCAAGGGTGCGGCCATCGGGGCCGGCAGCGGAGCCGCCATCGGCGCGGGCAGCCAGGTGGTGATGCATGGATCGAGCATCAGGGTACCTTCCGAGACCAAGATCGACTTTACGCTTAAGCAGCCGATCACCATTGCCCAGGCTTCCGGAAGGTAGCGAAGCACGGAAAGCAACCTGCGCGCTCACACCCCGAGACTTCATGAGTATCACGACAGATCGTACGACGGAAGAGACGAGAGGTTCCCGATGAGAGCTTGTGGCGCAAAGGCGCGCACGATTGCCGGGGCCTGGCTCGAGCCCCTTATCCTAGCCGCCCTCCTCTTCTCCTTCTCTCCGCTACCGGCTCACGGCGCTGCCTCCGTGCCCGCCAGTACGGTCCTCTACCTCCATCTGCAGACCGCTGTCAGCACCAAGACGTCAAAAGAAGGCCAAGCGGTTTCAGCCACGGTTTCGCGCGCCGTTGCTGCCGAAGGCGGCGTAGCCATTCCTGTTGGGGCCGTGCTGACGGGCACCATCGCGAAATGCTCCCAGCCCGCTGCGGCCGATGAGCGAGCTGAGATCCTCCTAAAGTTCACCAAACTCGCGATTCCGGGCGAGGGCGATCTGAGCGTAACGGGCCACCTGAGCGGCGTCAGCAACGCGCGCGAGAGCCTGCTGGCGGACGGAACCGTGGTGGGAGTGATGGAGAGCGAGACTCCGGCGGGATTGCTGAGCGGAGCCCTGGCAAAGCTGAGCAAGAACGCGACCATCGCCGAGCAGATCCAGAAGCAAAGGATCGGCCAGGTGAATACGGCCATCGAGTATTCGGCGGGGACGGACATTCAGTTCACGCTGACCGAGCCGCTGACCGTCAGGAAGCTTTTCGCTTCCAGCGGCCCTACGGCTCTCCCCGGGAATTTGAGGGCTTCACTGGAGGACTTCGTCGCCGGGGCTCCGCGGCGTTCCGTCAGTAAGGAGAACAAACCCGGCGATCCCATCAATCTGGTCATTGTTGGAAGCGCTCAGGATATCGAACAGGCCTTTCACAACGCCGGCTGGAGCGCGGCCAGCCGCGAGAACAGCAAGTCCGTAGCGGATACCATGCGAGCCGTCATCAACGGAGAGGGTTACGGACTGGCCCCGGTTTCTAATCTCTACCTGTTCGGACGCAAGGAAGATTTCGCCTTCGAGAAAATGTTGAATACGTTCAACAAGCGACACCATTTGCGGCTGTGGCAGACAACCGCGCGCGCGCCCGACGGACGGCCCATCTGGCTGGGCGCGGCCACGCACGACACCGGCATTGACGTCCACCCTGGTGTGATTTCCCACGCCACGGATCCGGACCTCGATGATGAGCGAAGCCAGGTAGAAGCTGACTTGGTAGCAAGCAGTGATGTGCGGGCGGTTCAGTTGATCGCGCGGCCCAACCCGCTAACGAGCGGAACTACCGCCACGGGCGGCGCCTGGCATACGGACGGGCAGTTACTGGCTGTCGATCTGAAACCAGAAGGCGAGCAGGCCAAGGCAGGGAGTCGGGAATAGGAAGTGAGGAGTGAAGTTTGTTGAATTCGCTCCCTCCTGCCCATTCCCAATGCCCCGCCCTTGGCGTTCATGGGTTAGTGAGTGAATGCCGCCACGTATACGTCACGAGACGGCGTGTTGACTGCGGCTTCCGAGGCTTCTTTTGCGGTCTCGCGCTCCAGCTTCGAAGCGGATACAGTTTTCGTGTTGTCCCACGTGCGGATCTCGGACAGGAAGCACCGATCACCATACTTGTGGAAGACCAGCAGTGCTTGATCGACCTCCGAGATCGCCTTGGGCGGCGCAGACATGACTAGAGTCATCGCCGCCTGCGCCGTGGCCTCGTTTTGGATCACCATGGCCTTTGCGAGGACCGGTCGGACTTCGTATTGCCCGGCGGGAAGCGTAGTTGATCCTACGTTGAACGCGAAGGGAATTGTCGCCTCCACCCTATCCTGCGCAAATGCAGGCGCCACGGCCATCAAAGCCATTCCGCTCAAGATGACCAAGGCGAGAAATGTCTTTTTTCTCATAAATCCTCCCTTTTCCACGATTTAAGTTGTCTTTCAGGGCGGCCATTTGCTGCCCTCAATGCTATAAGCGGAGAAACCACTCAAAAGGTGACATGACCGGGCGCCTTCGGTGAAATCTCACTTGCTCCGCGGGAGGACGCCGGCCGGAGCGCAGAAATGCTGCCCATTTGTGTGATATATCTGGGAAATGAGCTTGTGATACAGCGGCAAACGAAAGCTGATGGACTCTAACCGGTCGGAACGCGCAAGGGAACTGTTTGAGACGGCGCTGGCGCTCGCAGAGCCGGAGCGGTCGCAGTTTCTTGCTCAGGCGTGTCAAGACGATGAGGAATTGCGCAACGAAGTTGAGTCTCTGATTTCGGGCAGCACCCAGACCGGAGACATCATGCGGCTCTCTGTGGCGCGCGTGCCTCTTACGGGTGTGGCTGCGGAGGCATCCACCTCAGCTTTCTTGCCGGGTGATGTCGTTTCGGGCCGCTTCAGGGTGCGCCGGTTCCTCAGCCATGGCGGCATGGGTGAGGTGTATGAGGCGGAGGATCTTGAGCTCGGGACCCGTATCGCGCTGAAGACGATCCGGCCCGAGATTTCATCTTCTCCGCAAACTCTGGCGCGCTTCAAACAGGAATTTCAGTTGGCCTGCCTGGTGACTCATCCCAATGTATGCCGGCTATTTCACCTGGAGCGGCACCGCCCGCCCGCCGAGCTCGGGAAACCGGAGATTTGGTTTCTCACGATGCAACTGCTGGAAGGCGAGACGCTTGGACGCCGCTTGCGCCGCCAGGGTCGCATGACGATGGACGAAGCGCTACCCCTCGTCCGGCAGATGGCTGAAGGGCTAGCTGCGGCTCACGAGGCTGGTGTTGTCCACCGCGATTTGAAGCCGGGGAATGTGATGCTGGTGGGAGAGCAGCAAACGGCCGCCGACCCGCAGCAACTGACACAACCTTCAGTCCCAACTTCTGCCGCTTCGCACCGTTCGGCCGGCAGCGTTCGAGCCGTGATTACTGATTTTGGATTGGCTCGATCAGTGCTGCCTGCCGTTTCTGCCGACGGGGGACCTCCGAGTCTCAGCGGGATGGGACAGACGCCGGGCACCCCAGCGTACATGGCGCCCGAGCAGTTGGAGGGCCGTGAAGTTACGCCCGCAACGGATATCTACGCCCTGGGCCTGGTGGTGTATGAGATGCTTACCGGACAGCAGCCCTTCCCGGGACAACCCTATCGAAGGCTAGCTGAGCCCCCGACGCCGCCCACGGTTCATGTCCCGCTGATCTATCCGCGCTGGGAGTCTGTGATTCTGCGGTGTCTCAATATCAACGCTGCCTCACGGTTTGGGAATGCGAGGGAGGTGGTAGAGGCCCTGACGGACAGATCGAGGGGATCGTACGCCCCGGCGCCTCAGGGGGTGTTCAACCATTCTTTGGGTTGGCTCAACCGCAAGCGCCTTTGGGTGGCTACCGCTGCCGCCCTGCTGGCGCTCTCGGCGCTCCTGGTCCGGCAACAATACGTGAAGCGGCGTCCCAACCTGGCTGGAGAGAATCTCGTGGTACTGCCCTTCAGTGCGGTTGGAGAGCGGCCTGATGAAGCGGCCTATTGCGACGGATTTACGGTCACCGTAACCACGCGGCTCGCCCAGGTTCCTTCGTTGCCTGTAACGCCCTATTTCGAGGTTCGCGCCAATCACGTGAGCAGTGTTGAAGACGCGCGGGCGCAGCTTGGAGCCAGCCTGGTTTTGATACCAACGTGGCAGCGCCTCGGCGATACAATTCGAATCACGCTCGCGCTGGTGGACACCCGTAGCAATCACCAGTTGCAAGCCCGCATTGTCGACGGCAGCGCCGCCAATCTTTTCGCCTTGCAGAACCGGGTGGTGGAAGCGGCCGTTGGTCTGCTTAACGTTGAGCGGCCCTCTGCTGAGCCGGAAGGAACCGTTGAATCCGCGTCTTATGACGATTACATTCGAGGTCGCGGCTATCTGCAGCGCTTCGCGGATTCGAAAAGCGTTGAAAGTGCCATTCAGGCCTTCAAGAGCGCGCTGCGGCGCGATTCAAAGTACGGCCTCGCGCACGCCGGCCTGGGCGAAGCTTACTGGAGGAAATTCGATCTCACGCGCGATGAATCCCTGGTGAAGCAGGCGCGCGACGAATGCACGATCGCAGTCAATTCGGGGACCGCAGGAGCGGAGGCTCACATTTGCCTGGGTTTGGTTGACAACGGAACGGGGCAGTATGAGCAGGGTACAGAGGAATTCCGCCACGCGAGCGAGCTTGAGCCCACCAGTGATGCGGCTTACGTGGGACTCGCCCAGTCGTACGCAGGCTTAAACAAGCCTGAGGATGCGGAAAAGACATACCGGCAGGCGATAGCCCTTCATCCTGAGCGGCCGGTGGCTTACAACTGGCTTGGCGTGTTCTATCTTCAGCACGGGGACTACCCGCGGGCCGTCGAGATGTTTAGCCGAGTCACCGGGATGGCTCCCGGCAATCAGATATTCCACAGCAACCTCGGCGGAGCCTACCTGGCCGAGGGCCGCTACTCGGACGCCATCGAAGAGCTCGAAAATGCGGTCAAAATAACGCCAACCTATTACGCTTATTCCAATCTCGGCACGGCCTACTTCGGCCTCCGGCGCTTCTCTGAGGCAGCCCGCAACTATGAGTCTGCCTTGCACATCGACGATACAGATTACGCGGTGTGGGGCAACCTCGGCGACGCTTATACGTGGGCCCCCGGCGAGCATGAGAAGGCAAAAGCAGCTTACCGTGAGGCCATCAAGAGAGCGAAAGCAGCGCTGGATGTGAATGCTCGCGATTACTCCGCACAAAGCTATCTCGCGACTTACGAAGCGATGATTGGGAACCGCGAAGCGGCCCTCAGCGCTCTCGGCCAAGCGCTAAGGCTTGCTCCATCTGATCCCGACACGATGGCCAACGCGGCTCACGTCTACAATCAGCTTGGGGATACCCATCAGGCCTTCTTGTGGCTAGGAAAGGCCCTGGCCGCCGGATATTCGGCTGTCACCGTGAGGGACAGCCCTTACTTTGACAATCTGCATCGGGATTCCCGCTTCGCAACACTGTTACGCGACAGGCTGCCATTACCTGGAGCAGGAACCTGAAATTCCGCTAAACCCCGCTTTCGCGGCCCGGCGCGAAGACTCCGCAGTAGTTTCTCCACGCCGGCGCGCTCGAGATGAGATCATTGATGGGGGAGTCTAACTCCAGCGGGCATGCTACTGCCTTTGACAATTATTTTGGGGTCGATGCTTTGCCCATTCACAGTCGCCTGATAGGTGTACGTGTAAGGCGGCGGCGACGTTAGGACCCGGCAACTGGAGTTCTGCCCAGACCCATTTCCGAATTGGCACCCGTTCTGGAACAAGTTAACGTTCTGCACAAAGGCAAAGCTCCACGTGGCGCCTGACGGCAGACTGGAGGTAATCACTGATACCAGGTCACCGCCTTGCACACAGGTATTGTTCTCATTGGTGCTGGGAGTTACGCTCGGTACTCCCTGACCATTGACGGTAACTGTTAGATACAAGGTATAGCTGCCGGTGTGTGAGGTGCAGTTGCCTGGAGCGGATGTGCCGGGCGTGGCGCTTCCCAACACTGGAACTAGTGATGCTATACCCAAAGCCGCCATGAAGCGGATTGCTGTCGCAAGAGTGTTTTTCATGGTCCCCTCCTTTCGCTATTTGCCAAGCAGCCACCGCGGGTACAGCGGCGCGCCTAGACGTTTGACCTTATCAGGCTATCGGCCTGGACGCAAGGCATAGCCCGACTGATAGTGGGTCAGTTTGACGTAGGGGCGGCCCTTGTGGCCGCCCATTTCAAGGCAGCGCCGTTACTTGGGCGGCCACAAGGGCCGCCCCTACGTCAAACTTCGCGAAGCTGATCGAGTTGCGTGTTGCAGACCGCGGCAGAGAAGCCGCTTGCAGCAACCGCTCGAGACCACGCGAGCAATGAGGCTGGAGCAGGTCAGAGCGAGATTCCTGCGCTGCGCCCCACCCGGCGTCGGAATGACGCGGCGCTGTAACAGTTGGTACTAAAGTCCTCCCACGGCACACCACTCAAGTACGTGTTCGACAGCGCCGATGTACTCCAAGACCGGCAAGTGTCTGCCGCCGGCCGTGGAGGGCGTATGCGCGGGAGAATTCGGACAGGACTTGAACTGGCTGGCGTGCTGCTCATTTTCGCGAGAACCTATTCAATTGCGGCCCAGATGCCAGCGTTGGATGCGGCACCAGGCGAATTCGCTACGCTCAGGGGCAATACTCGCCCGGAAGCAACTGCAGCCAACGACCGCGGGCGAGTGTCTGATGACATGCCGCTCGACCACCTGATGCTGCAGTTGCGCCGCAGTCCGGAGCGCGAGCAAGCTCTCCAGCAATTCATCCAAGACGTCCACAATCCCAAGTCGCCGCTGTTCCATCATTGGATCACAGCGGCTGAATTTGGGAAGGCATACGGCGCAACCGCGGCTGAAACCGACGCCGTGACGAGCTGGCTCGAGTCGCAGGGATTCAAGGTCAACCTCGTGTATCCCAACCAGATGGTAATCGACTTCAGCGGTTCGGCGGGCCAGATCCGTCAAGCCTTCCGGGTGGAAATCCACAACCTGATGGTGAACGGCGAACCTCACATCGCCAATATGAGTGACCCGCAGATTCCGGTGGAATTGGTTTCAACGGTGGCGGGCGTGGTTTCTCTGAATGACTTCCGGCCTCACCCCATGCTCAGGCAGCGCGCCGGTTTCCGTGCCAATTACACCGATAAGGAAGGCTACTATCCGATTGTGCCGGCGGACCTGGCGACAATCTACAACCTAAACCCTGCTTTTACGGCAGGCTATTCGGGACAGGGCCAGACGGTCGTGCTGGTGGAGGACACCGATCTTTACACCACGGCGGATTGGAATACTTTTCGCTCTGTGATGGGCCTCGCCTCGGCTTATCCGGCGGGTTCCCTTGCACAGGTTCATCCCCCGAGCAACACGAATAACTGCACCGATCCGGGCTACAACAGCGACGACATCGAAGCCACGCTGGATGTGGAATGGGCGAGCGCGGCGGCTCCCAGCGCTAGCATCGAGCTCGCCTCCTGTTCGGACACTGACACCAACTTCGGCGGTTTCATCGCCTTGCAAAATCTCCTGAATGCTATCGGCACGCCGCCGGCGATCGTCAGCATCAGTTACGGCGAGTCGGAGTCCTATCTGGGTGCTTCCTTCAACGCCTACATCAGTTCCCTGTACCAACAGGCTGTGACCGAAGGCGTCTCGGTGTTCGTCTCTTCGGGCGATGAGGGCGCGGCCAGTTCTGACGCTGACCAGGCTTACGCTCAAAGCGGAATCTCGGTCAGCGGTTTCACGTCGACGCCTTACAACGTGTCCGTGGGCGGCACTGACTTTGCCGACACGTACGAGGGCGCGAACGCCACCTATTGGAACTCAACCAATACCGCCAACTACGGGTCAGCTCGTTCATATGTTCCTGAGATTCCCTGGAACGACTCCTGCGCCAGCGTGCTCATCGCCGATTACACCGGGATGTTACCCACCTCCGGCTCCGGCAGTTTGTGCGACCACGGCTACTACATCACCACGGCTTCAGGCAGCGGCGGCCCCAGCGGTTGTGCGAGCGGCGCGCCGGATGTGGCGGGCGTGGTGGGCGGCACTTGCGTGGGATATCCCAAGCCGTCATGGCAGTCCGGCATGATCGGCAATCCGAACGATGGCGTACGCGACATCCCTGACGTCTCGCTATTCGCTGCCAACGGAGTCTGGAGCCATTACTACGTCTTCTGCTTTTCTGACCCGAGCTACGGCATGAATTGCAACGGCACTCCCGACACATGGGCGGGCGCCGGCGGGACGTCATTTGCTTCTCCGATCATGGCGAGCATCCAGTCGCTGGTCAACCAGGCTTCCGGCAGCAATTGGGGTAATCCGGATTCCGCCTATTACGCGCTCGCGGCGGCGGAATACGGCTCCGGCAACGCATCTTGCAGCTCCGCCCTTGGAAACGCGGTGGGCACCAACTGCATCTTTTACGACGTAACTCCGCTTCCGCTACTCTACACTGGTTCGGGCACGGGAGCAGATATCGATGTTCCCTGCTTCGGGTTGAGTTGCTATAAACCCTCGGGAGCCTGGGGAGTGCTCTCCTCAACGGGCCAAACGCTCACCTCGGCGGAGGTCACAAATCTTGGAAGCGGATACACCAGCGCTCCTTCCTGCACCCTGAGTGGCGGAGGAGGATCGGAAGCGGCCTGCAGCGCCAGCCTATCGGGCGTGGTTACGTCCGCCAGAGTTGTGAATGGCGGTTCCGGGTACACCTCATATCCAGATTGCACGCTGACAGGTGGCGGAGGCACGGGCGCGACCTGCATCGCTTACAATTGCACCAACTATCAGGTGTGTTACGTGGCCGTAGCCAGCTATGGAAGCGGCTACACGTCCGCGCCCAAATGCACGATCAGCGGAGGGGGAGGAACGGGTGCCACTTGCGCGGTCACCGAAGCTAAAGGGATCGCGGTGAGCCTCACTGCCGCCGGCAGCGATTACACAACCATGCCCCACTGCACTCTAAGCGGTGGCGGGGGAACGGGCGGGACCTGCGCAGCATTTGCGATTAACAGCAGTAAGGGCTATCAGGCTGCGTTCAGCGCCTCCACCGGGTGGGATTTCGCCACGGGCATTGGTACCGTCAATGCCGCCAACCTAGTGAACAGTTTCATACCGGGTTCCGTATCCTTCTCCTCACTTCGACTCGCATTTTCACCCCAAACTCTTGCAACCATAAGCGCCCCGCAGAGCGTCACGCTGACAAACGTCGGCACAGGTAGCCTCACGATTTCAGCGGTCGCGATCAGCGGTCCAAACGCCAGTGACTTTACCAAGAGCGCCGATTCCTGCACCGGGGCGACGGTGGCTCCCCAGGGTACCTGCTCCGTCAGCGTCACGTTTACGCCTTCCGCTGGCGGCAACCGCGGTGCGTCACTGAATTTCACTGACGGCGCAGCGAACAGTCCGCAGATCGTGAGCTTGACCGGAACTGGCGCGGGAGTGAATGTGACTCTGTCGCCCACATCGCTAACCTTCGCGTCCCAAGATACCGGCACCGGGAGCAGCGCACAGACGGCTACTCTAACGAACACCGGAAAGACCACATTGCAAATCAGCAGCATCGCGCTTGGCGGATTCGATCCATCCCCATTCGCGCAAACCCATACCTGCGGCGCCACCCTGAGCGCGGGAGCAAGTTGCACCATTTCTGTGACCTTTGCACCCAGCGCCGCCGGGCTCGCCAGCGCGACGCTGACTGTGACAGACGACGCTACCGGAGGCTCACAAAGTCTCACTCTCTTGGGGACGGGCGTGGCTGCGCCCGTCGTGGGTCTCAGCCCGAGCACGCTTACCTTCGGCACGCAAGGAGTGGGGACGCCCAGCGCTGCCCAGACGGTGACGCTTCACAACACCGGCACGGCGGCGCTTAGCATTACGAGTATCGCCTTCGGGGGTACGAATCCTGGCCAATTCAGCCAGAGCCACGCCTGCGGCGCCACGCTCAGCGCCGGCGCCCAGTGCACGATCTCGGTTACGTTCAAGCCGACAACGGCCGGCAGCATGAGCGCATCGGTAACGATCACCGATAACGCCCCCAACAGTCCTCAGTCGATCACCCTGAGCGGAACTGGAGTGCGTCCCACGGTGAGCGTTTCTCCCTCAAGCCTCAGTTTTGGATCGCAAGCCGTAGAGGGATCCACTAGCTCGCAAACCGTGATGCTGACCAACACGAGCGCAGTGACGCTCAACATCACCAGCATTGCCGTGACGGGCACGAATCCGCATCAGTTCGTTCAGAGCAGCACTTGCGGCACCACGCTCAGCGCCGGCGCCAATTGCACCGTGTCCGTGACCTTTGCGCCTACGGCGCCTGCCAGCATGAGCGCCTCGCTGACCTTTACCGACAGCACCGCCAGCAGTTCCCAGTCGGTCGCCTTAACCGGCACCGGTACGGGCCCCGCCGTCTCGCTGAGCACGTCGAGTATCACCTTTGCCAATCAGGCCCTCAACACTACGAGTGCAGCGCAGGTCGTGACTGTGACGAACACCGGTAACACAGCATTGAGCATCAGTAGCATCGCGCTGACGGGTAGCTATGCAAATGCTTTTGGCGAAACCACCACTTGCGGTTCCAGCCTGAGCGCCGGAGCTAAATGCATGATCTCGGTTACTTTCACCCCTGGTCTCACCGGGAAGTCGACAGCCGCACTCACCCTGACCGATAATGCTCCGCAGAGCCCGCAGAGCCTCAGTCTAAGCGGGACTGGAGTAACTGCGCCGGCGGTTACTATCAGCCCGACCTCACTGAGTTTTGGATCGCAAGCGGTGGGCACGTCGAGCAACTACAAGCAGGTGAACCTCTGGAATACAGGCTCGGCCACACTCAGCATCAAGAGCATTGCCCTGACGGGCACGAATCCGCATCAGTTCGTGCAGAGCAATACCTGCACAGCGACCCTCACCCCGGGCTCCGTTTGCAGCTTTTGGGTGACCTTTGCGCCCACGGCGCCTGGCAGCATGAGCGCCTCGCTTACGATCACGGACAATGCCGGCAACAGTTCCCAGTCGGTCGCCTTAACTGGCCCCGGTACAGGTCCCGCCGTCTCGTTGAGCCTGTCGAGCATCGTCTTCGCTAACCAGACCCTCAGCACCACGAGCTCGTTGCGCGTGGTGACGATTACGAACACCGGCAACGCGACACTGAGCATCAGCAGCATCGCCATAACGGGCGCCAACGCCA
>JASHYZ010000668.1 GCA_030042795.1 Terriglobia bacterium
TCTAGCTCAGTTCGGAAAGCAAAGGAAGAGATACAGCATCGGCGCGCTGGTGTCATTTAAACGACTGATTGCCGTCATTCCCGCGAAAGCGGGAATCCATTGCAGAAGTTCTTGGAAAAAGAAGGTATCAAGGAAGTGGATTCCCGCTTTCGCGGGAATGACGATGTCTCGGAGGGGTTCCGCCCAGCAAATGACACCAGTACCAGCATCGGCGCGCTCAACGCTATCAATGGGATTCAAGCCGATCAATCGCGGTCTGGGCGGCCACAAAGTCTGGATCATCCTTGAGCGCCTCCCCGAACTCCTGTCTTGCCTCCTGGTTGCGTCCGACGGTTTCGAGCGCCAGCCCCAGATTGTAATGAGTCCCGGCCGACTCGGGACGCGCGGCCAGAGCAGCGCGGAAATACTTAATGGCTTCGTCGAAGCGGCGTTCGCGCGCAGCAATCGTCCCGAGACCGTATTCCGCCGTGAAGTCGCCGGGCGCGAAGGAAAGCACCGCACGGAATTCTTTCTCAGCGCTGTCTTCCTGCCCGAGCTGAAGCCAGAGTGTACCCAAAGTCTCCGCCGCTTCCACATCGTGAGGCAGCGCGGCCAAAACAACCTTTAGCTCAGTGACGGCGTCCTGATACCGGCGCAAGCTCATATCACAGGTTGCAAGCTCGAAGTGCGCGGCAGTATTCTCAGGGTCCTCGTGCGTAATCCTCTCAAATATCGCTGCGCCCTGGCTTGCCTTCCCGGTCTGCGCGAAGCGCATGCCTTCCAGGTATTGGTTGTACTCCGCAACGTGATCCTTGGGGTCAGCGCCTGATGAGCTATCGGCCTTCGGAGAGGCCACCGCAAGATAGCCGAGAGAGCGCAGTCTTTCCAACACTTCGGGACTCACACGCTTGGCCGCCGCAGTTTGGACGTGGTATTGCGCGCGAAGGGCGTCCAGGCGGTCACTATACGACTGGGCCAAAGCCTCATGGCTGGAATAGAGGTTGTGAACTTCTGCGCGATCTTTAACTAAGTTGTAAAGCTCCGGCTTGGGCGCCTGGATGTACTGATAGGTCCCTATTCGCACACCGCGCAGCGCAGCCCATCCGAACTTGTCATGCGCGTACGTGCTCTCGCTGTAGACCTCGCGTGCAGAGGAAACTTCGCCGTTGAACAACGGGATAAGACTGCGGCCCGCAAATGAGGGAGGCTGGGCAATGCCGAGCGTTTGCAAGATGGTGGGCGCCACGTCAATGAGCCCCGCGGGCGAATCGACATGCGATGGAAGGATGGCCGAAGCAGTCGTCCCTCCAATGCCAGGCTTCGGAGAACGGCTGAAGAGGGGCGGGGCTTCAAGCCCCGCTGAAAAGCGTGCCTCAAAAAATCTGACTGACGGAGTCTGCGCGGCGGGGCTGAAGCCCCGCCCTTCCGCAGGCCAATGAATGATGAGGGGCACGTGTAGCGTGCTCTGATAGATGAAGTAGCCGTGCGTGTGCTCGCCATGCTCGCCCAGGCTTTCACCGTGATCCGAAAGCAGCACAAGAAGGCAGCGCCGAGTGATGCCTTTTTCGGAGAGAAACCGGAAGAAGCCACCCAACACGTCATCCACGTATGCGAGTTCCGCGTCATATTCGCTCTTCGGCGCGAGCCGCTCAAACCGCGCTGGCGGGTTGTAAGGCTGATGGAGGTCAAACAGGTGGACGAAGGCAAAGAAGGGATGACTCGAATTGGCGCTGATCCACGCTTCGGCGCTTTTGGTGACCTCAGCCGCCGGACGCTTCAGGTCAAGCGCGCGCTCGAAGCGGCGGCTATCGAAGGGGCTATCGTAGACGTCAAAGCCCTGATCAAAGCCGAAGCGGCGCGCCAGAAAGTATCCACCAATGAACGCCGCCGTGCGATAGCCGTGCGCCTTCAGCACCGTGGCCAGTGTGGTAGCGCCCGAAGGCACAACCTCGCCGTTCTCCTCGATTCCGGTCATGAAAGGGTACATCGAGGTGAACAGTGAAACATGCGAAGGAAGGGTAATGGGAATCTGCGAGTTGACCTCACTGAAGATCGTGCCGCCACGGGCAAGGGAGTCGATGTTGGGTGTCGCCAGCGCTTTGTAACCGTAACAACCGAGGTGATCGGCGCGGAGGGTGTCAACCGAAATGAGGATCACCGAAGCCGGGGTGGCTGTCGAAAAGGAGGACGCAGCGAGTGACGGGATGGCTAGAAGAAGCAGAACCAGGGTCAGCGTGCTGAAGGGTGATAACACTGCTCGATTCAGTGCACGAGCCATCGGAGGTCTTGCCGAAATGGCGTTACAGAACTGGCAGGGAGCGCTTTAGACAAGTCATTTAGAATCAATAATATCGTGGGATAGCTGAGCTAAGTACCTTATTTATGTACAACATCGTGGGATAGAAAATTCTGTGCCTTGTTTTCAACAACATCGTGGGATGTTCCTTCATTTTTGATGTTCATCGTCTTTTCAGAGTCCCACTTTTTCAGGTCGCGGACGGAACCAGGATGTGGACAAACCGGCCTTGCCGCCCCTTGTCCTCGAATTGCACCACCCCCGATACCTTTGCAAAGAGGGTGTCGTCCTTCCCCCGGCCCACGTTGTTGCCGGGCTTCAGCGGAGTTCCGCGCTGGCGCACCAGAATCGAACCGCCCGAGACCGTTTCGCCCGCGAACCGTTTTACTCCCAGCCGCTGGGCGTTTGAGTCGCGGCCGTTTCTTGAACTTCCAAGTCCCTTCTTGTGTGCCATAAAACCTTATCCTCTTGTGGATTCCCGCCTGCGCGGGAATGACTGCTTCCCACTAGAACTACGCCGTGACGATATCGCGAATCAGAACTTCGCTGAATTCCTGTCGGTGTCCGCGAGTTCGCCGGTACTGTTTGCTGGCTTTGAACTTGAAAACACGAACTTTGCGGGCGCGCGCATTGCGTTGCACGGTGCCCACAACTTTGGCGTCAGCCACCAAGGGCGAGCCCACCGTCAGATTCTGCTTGCGAACGGCGAGAACGTGATTAAACTCCACGCCCGAGCCCGGCTCGGCGCGCAGGCGCTCCACCCGCACCAAGTCGCCGGGCGAAACCTTGTATTCTTTCCCACCTGTCCGAAAGATCGCATACATAGCGGAAGCTCTCCTGATGTCTGGAAAGCTTCATTATAGAATCCCTTGCGACTAGCGTCAACTTGCTTCGATGAGGGTACGTTCGATGAAACGTCGCTCAACGCCGCATAGCGCTCGCGCCCTTCATGACGGAAATCAGCCGAACTATTCTGCGGAAAGTCTTTTTTGAAATAATGGCAGCATGCGGATTCTCGTGACAGGCTCTTCGGGTTGGTTGGGCCAGGCGCTGGTACCGCGGCTCGCGAAGGACGGCCACGAAGTGATCGGATTGGACCCTGTGCCGTCGCCGACCACTCAGGTGGTGGGCTCGGTGTCCGACCGGCCGCTTGTCCGCGCGACCATCAGGGACTTTGGAGTGAATGCGATTGTTCACGGTGGTGCCTTGCACAAACCGCACGTGAAGGAACGCGAGAGGTCGGACTTTATCTCGATCAACGTGCAAGGCACTCTGAACCTGCTGGAAGAGGCGACGGCACCGGGATCCCAGGTGGACCGGTTCGTTTTTACTTCCACGACTTCGCTGATGATCTCCCGGGAGATTCGCGCTGGGCGGTCAGGCGGGGCCACCAAAGCGGTTTGGATCACCGAGGAACTATCGCCCCTGCTGCCACGCAACATCTACGGTGTCACCAAGCTTTCGGCTGAGCACCTGTGCCGGCTCTTCCACCAGCTTCATGGGCTGCCCGTGGTGATCCTTCGCACATCCCGGTTCTTCCCCGAAGAGGATGACATGGCCCACACTATCGTCCAGTCGGAGCCCAATACCAAGGCCAACGAGTTTCTGTTCCGGCGGCTGACGGTGGAGGACGCGGCGGAAAGCCACGTGGTGGCGCTCGCCAAGGCGTCCGAGATCGGTTTCGACACCTTCATCATCTCGGCCAAGACGCCGTTTTCTCCGGATGACTGTGAGGAATTGATTGTGGATGCGCCTTCCGTGGTGGCGCGCTATTTTCCGCGCTATCGCGAGCTTTACGCACGCGCCGGCTGGACAATGTTCCAGAGCATCGACCGCATTTACGACGCGTCGAAGGCGTCCCAGCGCCTCGGCTTCGAATGCCGCACCGGTTTCAAGGAAAAGCTGGAAGAACTCGAAAGGCAGTTGGACGAGCGCCGGTCCCAGCGCCCCAGGCAAACCCAGGGCATGCTATAGAATCTCATTACTGCCGGAACGGCGATGCTTATGCGAGGTAAGTTGTGAAGCGGTTAAGTATCCTCAGCGTGACTCTTACCCTCTTGTTCCTGAGTTGTACCAAGAGCAAAAAAACGTCTTCCGTGACGGTGGCTATCTCGCCCACTTCGGCGACGGTTGGGGCGGGCGCGGAGCAGCAGTTCATGGCCACGGTGACGAATGCCACTGACACCACCGTCACCTGGCAAGTGAATGGCACAGCCGGCGGGAACTCCACCGTAGGAACCGTATCCTCCACTGGACTGTACACCGCGCCAGCAACAGTTCCCAGCCCCGCCACCGTCGCGGTGGCGGCCGTTTCGCAAGCTGACACTTCCGTATCCGCCTCGGCCTCGGTCACCATCACCAGTTCTACGGTGGGCATCGCGCCCAGCTCGGCAACGGTTTCGGCAGCGGCCACCCAGCAGTTCACCGCGACGGTGAAAGGCGAAAGCACGCCGGCGGTGACCTGGCAAGTGAACGGCACGATGGGCGGCACCACAGCCACGGGCACCATCGATGCCACCGGTCTCTATACGGCGCCGGCTGTTCCACCTTCCGGGCAACAGGTGACGGTTACCGCAGTCTCCGAGGCTGATTCCTTGATGACGGCGTCCGCAACCGTCATCGTGGCGCCCTCGGTGGCCACGCTCAACGGGTCATACGCATTCGTATTCAATGGACAGAGCTCCGGCACGCGACTCGTGGAAGCCGGGAGTTTCCAGGCGGACGGCAAGGGCAACGTGACCGGAGGGATCGAGGACGTCAACGACTCAACCCAGATACTCAACAACGTTGCTTTCACCGGAACCTACACGGTGGGCCAGGATGGCCGTGGCAGCCTGGTGATCACGCCGTCAGGCTCTTCGGGGCTGAGCAAGTCCACCTTCGAAATCGTCTTGATTTCGAACCAGCAGGCACGCCTGATCGCTTACGACTCGTTCTCGAACGGCTGGGGCCGCCTCGATCTCCAGGACAGTTCCGCTTTCTCCAACTCGGCCCTCAGCGGCAACTACGTCTTCAACTTCAGCGGCGGCGATGGCGGCGGTCTGCCCTATTGCTCGATCGGTTACATCACCTTTAATGGACGGGGGGTGATCTCCGGAGGCTCTCTCGACAGCAACGACAACGGCGGGGTGGTTACCGCCCTGGCGGTGACTGGAAGCTACGCCACGGCTTCGAATGGCCGCGGTACGCTCACGCTGAACAGCAGTTTTTTCTCCTACAGCTTCGCCTTTTATGTGGTGTCGGCGCAGACGCTGCGCCTGGTGTCAGTCGGAACCTTGGGCGGACCTGTGTGGTCCGGCAGCGCGAACAGTCAGCAGTCGGACATTAGTGCAAGTTCCGCCCTCAGCGGTCCCTTCGTGTTTCAGGCGGGCAGCCCCTCTGGCGCAAGTACATTTGCGGATGCCGGCCAGTTTCAGATGAATTCTGGAGGCAGCATCACCAACGGCGTGGGAGACGAGAACTACCAGGGAACCACCACCACGGGATACTCTTTTACAGGGAGCTACACACTGACCACCAACTCGTACGGCACTTTGCAGCTTGTGAGCAGCGCGCTCGGCACCTTCAACTACTCTTTCTACTTGCAATCGAATGCGCAAGCCGTCTTGCTACGTACCGATCTGGAAGCGGTAACAAGTGGAACCCTCGCGGCCCAGACGCAGAGCACATTCTCCCTCTCTGACCTGAGCGGTCCGTACGGCTTCAATCTCGATGGCAACACCGTAGGAACCTCCAGCGCCAACTCTGTTCCCATCGACAAACTTGGCCAACTTTCAGCCGCCAGCACCGGAAGCTCAACTGGAAATGAAACCCTCAACACCGGGACAGTTCTCACCGCGAACGTTGCGCTCACCATCACGAATACGGTTCAATCGACTGGCCGCGGCACATTGAAGATAACCGGCGGAGGCAGCACCCGGCTGGTCAACTTTTATCTGATTTCGCCACAGAGCCTATTTTTAA
>JASHYZ010000669.1 GCA_030042795.1 Terriglobia bacterium
TCGCCAGAAAACGCTCAGCCGTTGCCACCAGTAATCACCGCCGTTTCGCCCATCCTGCCGCGGCGCACGCAGAAGGTGATCATTGAGGGGCACGGCTTCGGCCACTACTATACTCCCCTCAAGGGACTAGACACGCCGTTTCTCGCCATCGGCGACGTGACCAAGCACTGGTCGGCGGGGCGAACTGTGCCAGAGAACGCTGACGATGTAACACTATGGGTGACCACCTGGACAGATACGGACATCATCATTGAGGGGTTTGGTAGTGAATACGGCAAGAATGGGTGGGTGCTGGCACCCGGCGATGAGATCAAAGTCCGCGTTTGGAATCCGCAAACGGGTGCCGGGCCGACCGAGTACTATCTCAAGGTCCGCTCAGCGGCTGATGTCAATTCCCGAGCGGCGCCCTGACGTCTTCGCCAGCAAAAATCGAGAGATTTGTTTTCCGAACAAATGGTCGTCACTTCACAGTTCCGATTGAGGGTTCGGTGCGCCTGGCTGGGACTCGGATCTGCTGCTTCGGAGTTCGATAAAAAGGGCCTAACAAGTGGGCAAGCCGCGGAGGAAAGTGCAACCCATTTTGCTCGGTTCAGCTCAGTAAAAAGAGCGGGTTCGAGTTTTGGACACCTGATGGGTACTCGCTGGTTCGACCGATTCCGGCTAACTGCTTGAAAAGATGGTGCGCCCGGCAGGATTCGAACCTGCGACCTCTTGCTCCGGAGTTGGATAGACAGCGGCTAACTCGTTGATTTTGCGACACGGCTGGCAACCGTAAAGCCGCTTCAGGGGCGCTCAGGACACCCAATGGGTACCGAATGGGTACTCGATCAAATGACGGCTCGCGGGTTTCGAACTCAATGACCGACCGCGAACTGCACCGTCTGGTTCGCCACTCCGATGCTGTCTTGGGCGTGGCGGTGAGTGCGGACGCGCGCCGAGCAGTCTCCGCCTCTGGAGATAAACACGGTGAAGGTGTACGGCCGGAAATGGTTGCGGTGGTCACCACGTTCGCTTGGTATGCGGCCTCGTGGTGTTGCGGCTACGCCGGCGATTCGCAGGATCGTTGCGCGTTGCGTCGGGTCGGGTTCAATTTCTCTTCCTAAGCTTAAAGAGGACAACTAACCACCAAATCAGCACACATTCCGTACGCGGGACGCCAGGTTTTGGGGTTCGGCCTGAAAAGCCGCACAGCCGTCATCTGGCTTAGCGGAGGGACCCGCCCGGCTCACTCGATCGTGTCAAGCCTCCCTCTTGGGGCTTGCCATCGTCCTCCGCAACGACCGGCTCAGATGCCGGCGGCAAAGCGACGAACCCACTGGGCGAAAAATGGGTCTTCAAAGCGGATGCGGACATTGGCCAAGCTCTCCTCTTCTCGCAGAATATCGCGTGCCCTCAGCGCTTCAATCGACCGACGCACGGTAGAGGGTCCTTTGCCCAGGTCCCGTACGACTTTCATTGACTGCAGATTGACCCCGTGCTCTCGGACGACGGCAACCAGGGTCTTCTGCTGGATGGCGGTCAGGCCATTCCACAACTGCGTGTAGAAAGGGTCGTACTGCCGCACCAGGCGCTCCAGGGACTGTTCCACGACTCCGCGGTCGAGGGTCCGCTCCTTCAGCCCCTTGCCGGCTCGAAGTTGGTCCCAGCAAGCGTGGGCGAGCACCTGCACGTTGTAAGGGACCTCTTCAGCCAGGTTGAGGATCATCTCGATTGCTTCATTTCCTCCGTCCCCGGGCAGGCTGAAGCCACTCTCCAGGAATTGCCGCCGTAGGAATTCGCCGAACTGGTCGCGCGGCACCGGACCAATGAAGCGGAGAGCCCCCAGGCGATAAAAGGGCCTCGCAGCACCCATGGTCATGGCGGTGAGGAGGCGCGTTTTGGACCCCGCAAATACATATCCAATCCGGTGGTGCCGCTGGATCGCCGCCCGGATCTGAGCCTCAGCCGTGACTCCGCCGAGTTCGATGAGCTTTTGGAACTCGTCGATGATCAGACCTACGGGGCGACCCCTTGGTTGAGCGCTCGCCAATCTCTCCAAGCCGTCCAGCGTATCGACCAAGAGCTCCACCTGTCGCGCAGTCCCTTCCACATTCGCCACACCCAGTTTCACCGTCCACTCCCGATCGGTCACGCTAAAGCTTGCTTCGGGGCGCAGCTTGGCAAAGAATCTTCGGATTTGCTCGCCCGCACGCTCGATGCCACCTTTGAGCTTTGCGGCCGCGCCAGCAACCACAGCTGCCACCAGCAAGTCCAACGACGGGTAGCCCTCCGCATCGTAGCGCAGAAAGACCGCTCCCTCGAGCGAAAGCCGATCCTCCGCTGCTTTGAGGATGGACGTCTTGCCATAGCGCCGAGGGCCGATGAGGAATAGTTTCCCACCGTCGCGGATCGTCGCGGTTACCTGCGCGATCTTGTCTTCGCGATCGACGAGTTCCTCTGCACCCAGCTCGCGGCCAAACTGAAATGGATTCTCCATGGCACTAATTTGTATCATACACAAATGTCTGGCACAATTCGCAGAAGACTTGGCTGTCGTCAGAACGGCGCGACGGGGAAAACAGCCTGCTTTCGCCAGCACCGCCGCTCCATAGCGAGCCTTCTTGTCGTGCGTCCTGTCGTGCCCCTATTGATTATTCCGGGAGTGTTGACAGACCTGACCCAAGACTTTGACTGCGCAAGAAGGCGCAGCGGAATCAGAAGGCGGCCGTATGGAGGGGCACGCGCTCTTAGGCGGCTGTCTGCCACTGATAGCGATGGTGCAGGCCCCCGACGCGCGGCATGCCTACCACTCTGGCGGCGTCGGTTGGCCCTCGGTTCGAGAACACGCCCTGCGGGCGTCTCTTAGTTCAAGGCACCATGAGCGCGACCCTCGTGATAATACCGATGTAATCTCGAACCAGCCGCCGC
>JASHYZ010000670.1 GCA_030042795.1 Terriglobia bacterium
GTAGTATTTAACGAATACGATGGCAGCAAGAAGATCACTAGCCTACCTTACGAGATGCCGTGTAAGAGTTCGATTCACGGAGGGAGTTCAGCCCTTCAGATGGGGTTCAGAGTCCCCTTCAAGACCAAGCAGGATGAGGTTCAACTTCACGACGTGGGTACGCATATTGACTGTAAGGCGTCACTTCCCGACGAACACGGCAACTTCCTGGTCGAACTCGGGGTTGAGCACAACGCTGTTTATGCTCCGGCTGACAATGCAGGCAAAACCGAATGGCGTCCGGGTACACCTCTTGCGGACGACCCCGTCTTTGGCGAAATTCAGGCCCATCTTCCAGACCTGAGCATACATGATGGGCAAACTGTGCAGGCGCTTGTCGCCACCGATCCCGTGAGCGGCCACGTCTGGAAAGTCGAAGCGACTCTGAACGTCGTGAAGTGATGCTCAACGCAGGGCGCGCTGCTCCTGGCAATCTATCCGTCGAGTCGAATCGGCGAGTCGCCCGCTGACGCAGCAAATCTCACCTCAAGCGGTTCAAAGCCTTCAGGCCGCGGGAAGCGAACTTCGTGGTGGGTGAGGCCGAATACCACAAAGAGGGCGGCGATAATCACGAAAACGAAGACGCTGGCTTCGGGCCCGGCGCTTCCTCCGGTGACCCACGCACTGCCGTGAAACGACGAGTTCAGCAGGTGTCCTGTCACCATCACGCCGCTATCGGGAACGGAATAGATGAAGCTCTCAGCGTAGTCCCAGGCGGCGTGCATGCCGACGGCAAACCACAGGCTTCCGGTTCGGCGGACCGTCAAACAGAAGAAAAGGCCGATTAGCGCAGCCGCTAGCGCTCCCGCCCAACTCTCTCCGCCATTCCCGAGGTGCATGGCGCCAAAGATTCCGGAGAGCAGTCCCGCCGCAGGCCAGAAGCGGATGCCTTCCGTGAGAGTGAAAAGAGCGTAGCCTCGCATCACGCTTTCCTCAAAGAGGCCGACAAGCAAGAACGCGAAGCCCCACAGCACGGCATATTCGGCCAGCCTGCTGCCGCTCAGTGCGAAGTTGCCCAGTTCAAAGCCGTGGCATAGATGGATGGCGCCTAATAGAAGGCTGAGTGCTGCCAATCCCCACAATACTCCCTGCCAGAACCGGCTGCCGAATGCTTCGCGTAATGGCAGAGCATAGTCGGCCAGGGCGCGGCGCTCGATTCGCGACATCAAAATGGTCGCTGCCAGTACTCCCAGAAGGGGAATGCCGTCGCCAAAAATCACGCCGAAGGGCTGAGTCTCTGCCGGTGCGTGCCTCACAATCAGCGCGGCCAGCCCGCCGAAGACAAATCCCGCCATCCCAGCAGCGACCACCCAAAGGCAGAGGCGCCAACCGGAGCGAATACCCCGCGGGCCCACGAAAATCTCTACGAATAACGCGCGTGGTGCCGGCTGGCCCGCCCGGCCGCCCGGTGCAGCCGCTGCCGATGCTTCTGCCACCCGCGGTGCCGCTAGAGATCCTTTCGTTGCCCCTTCGGCTTCGCCTTGCACAGGCTCAAGGTTTGGGGTATCCATCAATCCTCACACGCGTTCGCAACTGCTCCCAGCTCCAGTTTATCCGACGCAGGCCTCTGCGCCTTTTGCTAAGATTCCCTCAGGAGCTCGACTTGGGGTATGTTTTCGCGCCAGAATCGGATGGTCGCGGTGCTGTACATGGTGAGTGACAGTTTGCTCGCACTCGCCAGTTATGGATTCGCGTACTCGGCTCGCGCTCATCTTAATCCGCACTTTGGGCTACTTTGGTTCGAGCCCTTTTACGCTTGGATCATTCCGCTCATCCCACTGATGTGGATCGGCTCCGGTCTGGCCTCCGGCGTTTATCGCGACATCCTTGAGGAAGACTGGCGCTTTGTTTTTTGGGGCCCGCTGAAGGTTTGCGCAGTTTGCAGCCTTATCCTGTTCGCTCTCACGTTCGCCGTCAAGGCCGAGCACATCAGCCGTCTGGTGATGATTTTCTTCGTGACGAGTGACCTCGCCGCCATGATCGTCTTGCGTCTGCTAACGCGTCACTTCGGAGGCGCGCTGCGCGAGGCCTTCGGAGGCGCCCAGAATTTTCTCATTGTGGGCAGTACGCCCGAGGCGCTCGAAATCGCGCGCGAGATCGAATCCAACGAGGGCCGCGGCCTGAAGCTGGCCGGCTTCGCCGTCATCGGTAGCCTCGCGCCAGAGAGTGCGAGCCTTGAGAAATCCTTCAGGCATGCGGGCCTTGCCCGTAGCTACCCGGTGCATGCGCTCGGTGAATTGCCTGAGTTGCTTCGCGCCCACGTTATTGACGAGGTAATTTTCGCCGTTTCTCGCGATGCGCTCGAAAGCATCGAAGAAACCTTTCGCGTCTGCGAAGAAGAGGGCGTCAAGACGCGTGTGCTGCTCAGCTTCTTTCCCCACGTGATCTCCAGAGTGTACCTCGAGCGCCTGCGAGACATGCCGCTGCTCACCTTCTCCACGACGCCTGAGAACGAATTCCTGCTGCTCCTGAAACGTGTGGTCGATATCGTGATGGCGCTGGTGTTCCTGCTGGCGCTCTCGCCGGTGTTTGCCGTCATGGCTCTCGTTATCAGGTTCACGACCCGCGGTTCTATTTTGTATCGCCAAACGCGCTGCGGTCTCGGCGGACGGAAGTTCACGCTCTACAAGTTCCGCTCGATGCGCCCGGACGCCGACCTCCAATTGCGCGAGCTCATGCCCCTGAACGAGCTCGACGGACCGGTCTTCAAGATTCGCGACGATCCGCGCTGCACCCGCGTGGGACGCTTCATGCGCAAGTTCAGCCTGGATGAGCTGCCGCAGCTCATTAACATCCTCAAGGGCGACATGTCGTTCGTCGGACCCCGTCCTCCCTTGCCCGAAGAGGTGGCGCGATACGAGCGCTGGCAGCGCCGCCGGCTGCGGATGAAGCCAGGCCTTACGTGCCTGTGGGCGCTTGAAGGACGCAACAAGCTGAATTTCAGGCGCTGGATGGAGCTGGACCTCGAATACATCGATACCTGGTCGCCCGGCCTCGACTGGAAAATCCTGCTGAAAACCATCCCCGTGGTATTGCTTGGCCGCGGAGCGAGCTGAGGGTTGTGCCTCGAAAGAACTCGGCTTCGAGCCAGCCTACCCGGGCCTCGTCGCACAGTCACTCTTGCCTGTGTTAGCCCAGCGCAGCCTCATATGCCTGCAACAAAACCTTCGCCTCAAGATCCCAGTTAAAGCGCTGCTCGATACGTTTTCGTCCGCGCTGGCCGAGCTCGCGGCGCAACTCTTCAGAATTGAGCAACTCCAGAATTTTGTTGGCCAAATCCTCGGGATCATTCGGCTGTGCGTATAGGGCGGCATCGCCGGCTGCGCGGCGCCCCTCCGTGAGATCAAACAGAACCAGCGGGCGTCCGTAGGCCATGTACTCCAGGACCTTATTCATGGTGGACTTGTCATTCATCGGATTCCTGGGGTCCGGCGCGACGCCCACATCAGCCGTCGAGAGGTATTCCGCCAGCTCCTTGCCCACTCGGACTCCGGCGAACTGCAACACGCCGTCTAACCCTTTCGCGGTAGCTTGTGCCTTCAGG
>JASHYZ010000671.1 GCA_030042795.1 Terriglobia bacterium
TTCACGCTGGTGTGACTCACCTTCACCCGGCGGGCCACTTCCGACTCGCTCAGCCCTTGATCCAGCAAACGCGCCGCCCGCAGGCCGGCGACGCTCCAAAGCTTTAAAGTCTCGACGGACTCCCTTGGGGTTTCCCATGCTGACATAGATGCCAGGTGGGGCCGTCTGGTTGCACTATATTATGCGAGACTCAATAGGAGAGCCATCGATCCAGGTGCTGAGCCACGAAGCTATCGTCGCAAAGGTGCGGGTAGGCCTGGCAGACGCGGTTGATCTCTTCGATCTGACCCGGCGAGAGGTCCTCGTGCGGATCCAGGCACCATCGGCCTTCCAGGAACCCCTGCCTCCTCAGGATCTCGTGCAGACCGGCGATGCAGCCGGCGAAGTCATGCGCCGTATCAAACAGAGCCGCATTCGAGTCGGTCACTTCCGCCGAGCGGCCAAGTAGTGAGAGGGCATTCTCGCCGCCGCGGGCGCGACACTGCTTCACCTCTTCCAGCAGATCGACGGCGCGCTTCGTCCACACGGCCCAATGTCCCAGGAGTCCGCCTGCAAACCGCACGGGGCCACCGGAAGTGCCCAACTGGAAGTCAGTGAGCAAATCGGCCACGATATTGTCATCGTTGCCTGTATAGAGAGCGACTTCCGCTTGCCTGCCACTCGCGGCGAGCGCCCTCGCCACGTCGAGCGTCTGATAGCGGTTGAAGGGCGCCACCTTGATGGCCACCACATTTTCAAGATTGAGAAAACGCCGCCAGAAATCGTAGTCCAGCCTACGGCCTCCGACAGCAGGCTGAAGGTAGAAACCAAACAGCGGAATGATGGCCGAAACCGCCTGGCAGTGTCGAAGCAAGTCAGGCGTGGACGCCTCGCGCAGCGCGCCGAGACTCAACAATCCTGCGTCGTAATCCAAATCGCGCGCCAGTGTAGCTTCGCCCAGAGCCTGCTCCGTCTGGCCGCACACTCCGGCGATTTTCACCAGGCGCGAGCCTAAGCGATCTTCACACTCGCGAATCGTCTCGATGGCCAGCTCCAGTACCGGCTTGAAGAGACCGACCTTAGGATCGCGAATACTGAACTGAGTAGTGTGGACTCCCACCGCGATTCCACCCGCGCCCGCGTCACAGTAGTAACGGGTCAACGCTCGCTGGCGGCGTTCATCGAGCTTGCGCTGCGCGTTCAGCGCCAGTGGATGAGCCGGAATCACCAAGCCTTGCTGCAGTTTTACTCGCGTTTCCTGTTGCGTCAAAGCGCCGGTGGCCATGGATCAAAACCTTCCGTCTGCGACTTCAAATTTGGTCGGCTTGTTGAGGCTGACGCCGCCGATTTCCGTCCAATGGCCAACCCATTCGAGCAACGTCTCGAGCGAAACTTCGGGAGGACCCAGTAAACGACGGCAGAGTGCCGCATTGCTAAGTAGTGCCTGGCCGGACTCCTCACCCTGGAAGAGCGGCTTTCGACCGAAGGCGCGTCCGAAAAATTCAGCCACTTCACGGACTGAAATCTGCTGGGGGCCAGTGACGTTCAAGATTCTAGGCGGGGAAGCGGCCAGCTCCAAGGAGCGCAGCGCATACGAGTTTGCGTCGCCTTGCCAGATGGTGTTAAACCAGCCGATGCTGAGGCTCACAGGCTCGCCGGCGTAGACCTTGCGAGCGATGTCAACCAGCACTCCATAACGGAGGTCGACGGCATAGTTCAATCGAAAGATCAAGCAAGGTGTGCCGTACTGATGAGAACAGTACTCAAACACACGCTCCCGCCCGAGGCATGACTGGGCGTATTCGCCCACGGGCGAGGGTTCATCGGTTTCCACGGAACCGCCCGTGCCTGCTTTCACAAACGGATACACGTTGCCCGTGGAGAAAGCCACAATTCGCGACTGCCGGTAGTGCAGCGCCACGTGGGCCGGAACGACGGTGTTCATCACCCAAGTCAGGTCCGGCCGGCCGGTGGATCCGAACTTGCGGCCCGCGAGGAACAAAACATTTTCGGACGCCGGCAGCCGCGCGACGTCATCGCGACTGAGGAAGTCACAGCGGATTACTTCAATTCCTTCGCGTTCGAGGTCGCTCACCATATCGGGCTCAGAGAAACGAGAGGCAGTGATAACCCGGCGCGCAACTCCGGCAGCCTCGGACGCGCGTTTCACCCGCTTCGCAAGCGATGGTCCCATTTTGCCGCCCGCGCCCAGAATGATGATGTCGCCGGGCAGCCGCCGCATGACTTCTTCGTCCCAAAGACTGGGCAAGGCAAGTTGGTGTTCCAGTTCATCAACCGAATTGATCTGATTCAGCATGGTAGACGGAATGCTTCTCTTGGGAGATGCAGCAGTAACCTACCCGAACTCCGGCCCGAGGATTGCGCAAACTCGCTCCGGTTTGCCGGGGCATCGGTTGGGACCTCGATACATTCTGATAAGGCTGCGCGACAATTGGAAACCGTACTCAACCAGGAGATCTGGCGCCCAAGTATTGTCTTTCATCACGTCAACAAACACAGTCTCGCGTTGCGAAGCTGTCAGAAAGCACTGTAAGACCGCTCGCGCCGCAAGCGCACTGGACGCAACCCAGGGGCCCAGGTGGTCCGCGCGGGAACCTTTGCGGCCCAACCCATATCCCTCAAGATAGGAACCCTCATGCTCGGCAATCACGAACTCAGGCGCCGCTTCGGCGACCGACCTCAGGAGCGCACCTCGATCGGCGCCGAAGACCTCCGGGTCAATCGTCAGAATACCGTCAATGGCTTGCGGCCAGCAGGAGTCGGCGATTTGTTTCCTTTCGGACGCCCCAACGAGGGCGCCTGCCTTATCCGGCCTCTTCAGCACGCAGCGCTTGATGGCGTATTCAATCTGAAATCCCTGATGCTCATAAATCGGTCTACCTTCGGGCGTAGCATCGAGCTTGACACACGGAACGCGCAGGGCACCGAGGTGGTCTAGAGCTTTCGCGAGCAAGGCGGTGCCAATGCCCTTGCCACGGAACTGGGGATCGACCAGCACCATGCCGATCCAGGCGAGAACATTGCCATAGATAATCGTGGTGACGGTGCCTGCGACCTGCCCGTTCCACTCGGCGACGAAGCATCCGTCAGGATTGGCCCCGAGAAACCGCTGCCAGTCTTCCTCGGTTTGATTCCATCCCGCGATCTCCTTGAGACGCATTCCCGCAGAAATATCTGCCGGTTTCATCACCCGGATGTGAAAGCTCATCGATCAGGTAACTCCGCGAGGTTTTGGCATGTCGGCAAACGTTGCTGGCCTGCCGGCGGTCCTGGGCGATCAAGCTCTGCCCAGCTTCAACTTGGGGCGGGACCAATGTTCCCAGATCGTGAAGCGGGCTTCATCAGGCATGCGGACGCCCGACTGCTTCAGCACCAGCAGAATCTGCCCGCGATGGTGAGAGTCATGGGCGATGAGATAGCCGAGCAGAATGAGGCCGCCGCGCTCCTTGATGCGCGGCCGCTCTTCGACAATGTGAGCAAGCCGTAGTTCGATGCCGCGGCTCGAAGCGTGGAACGCGGCCAAAAGGTCGTCACGGCCGGGCGAGGCGCCGGTCTCGAAGCTAGGAATGCCTTTGAGAAACTCGCGCGTTACGTGCGAACGGCGAACTGCGTGCATGTG
>JASHYZ010000672.1 GCA_030042795.1 Terriglobia bacterium
GTTCGGCTATAACCGTGTGGAAGGAGTTGACGATTACAAGTCAGCTTTGGAACTGATCCACCTGCTCGTGGACACGGTGGCCAGGGGTGGGAATCTGTTACTCGATATCGGACCCACGGCGGACGGCAGGATTCCGGTGATCATGCAGGAGCGCCTGGCGCAGATGGGAACGTGGCTTAAGGTGAACGGTGATGCGATTTACGGCACGCATCCGTGGCGTGAGTCGTCGGAAGGAAACGTCCGATATACGAGCAAGGACGGCAACGTGTACGCCATTGTGGAGTCCTGGCCCGGGCCGGACCTGGCCTTGGCAGCGCCGCGGCCCGAAACCGGGGCGACGGTCACGCTGCTTGGCTCCACCCAGCCCATTAAGTGGCATGAATCCGGTGGGAAGATACACATCGAAGTTCCGGAGTCAGCCGAGGCTGCCCTCGGAGCTTCCAGCGAAGGTTATACATTCAAGCTGACGGGTGTGAAGTGACGGCGCGATCGCGCAGTCTCCATGCTGCGGCACATAGGGTGAGTTCGGACTGCACGCAAAGAGCAAAGCCTCAACACAGAGGTCGCAGAGGGCTCATAAAGCGCACGGAGAAAGCAGAAGACATGCATTGATCTGGCTTTACTCTCCGTGTCCTCTGCGAAACCTCAGTGATCTCTGCGTTAAAATCTTTTTGGATGACGGCAATGCTGTGTTCAGCAGATCGAGGCGAGCACGGGCGAATGTTGCATGTGGAGGGCGCATGAGATCACGGACTTGGGTGTGGGCTGCCCTGTGGCTCGCGGTCTCGGCAGTCGTGGCCCTTGGGCAATCTGGGCTGCCTCGAATCATCGACTGCCACGTTCACTACAACGGCGATCCGGCGTTCCTTCAGAAGCTGCTAGCCAAGCTTGACTCCGTTGACGGCATGGCTTTTCTGCTGGTGCTGCCCGGCGATCTTGACTCCACCAAGCCCTTTATTGACCAGCACGCGACCCGGCTGGTCGGTTTCGGAAGTATCGATCCTGACGACGCGCATGTCCTCGAGCAGATCGATCAGTTTCATGCCGCCGGTTTCCGCGGCCTCGGCGAGTTGGAGAACCCTCGTCGAGACTACAACGATCCGATATACTGGCCGCTCTACGCGCGGGCTGAACAATACGGTATGATCGTCTTGTTTCACACCGGAATCTCCGCGCGTAACACGCCCAAAGTAGCGGAAGACGTGAGCGTGGACCGGCAGCGAGTGACTTCGCTGGACGGCATCGCTCGCCATTTTCCCGGCCTCACTCTGATCGGTGCCCACATGGGCAATCCCGAGTACGCATTTGCGGCCGAGATCGGGCGCTGGGATCCTAATGTTTACTTCGATCTTTCCGGCTCCTCGCTGATTAAGCTCCAGAATAACTACGCGATTTTCAAGTCCATTTTCTGGTGGTCGGGAGTACAGAGCCTGCACACGCCCAAGTCGGGCGCGAATGCCTTTGAGAAGCTGGTATTCGGTTCCGACGTTTTCGACGGCGATTTACCGGAATTTGACCGGGCGCTCGAGCGTTACCATAAGATGCTGGATACATGCGACGTGCCTCAGAAAGCGCAGGAGAATATTTTCAGCGGCACTTTGTGGCGCGTGCTTCACCCGGCGTCATAAATGACTGTCTATCTAAGGGGCGAGGCTTCCAACCCTGCTGCTGGAGTTGCACATTTTGTGGGGCCAGCCCCGGTCGGCACCAGGGGGAGGCGACGAAAAGGTGGTTCAAACGAAGCTGGAATGTCTTGTAGAATCAATGGCTTGCTATGATTCTGATCCAAGGTGGGCCAGGGGCGGCAATCATCATGCCCGATGAGGGTCTTTTTACACTTGGTTTGGGGGTAAGGCGAGCATGAAGACGACATCAAGAAGAGAATTTGTTCGAACGGGATTGCAGAGCGCTGCGGCGCTTGCTGTGCCTTGCTTGGGTGCTGCCCTACCGCAGCCTCCTTCGTCCATGATCGGCGGCTTGCGGATCGGCTGCATGACCTGGAGCTTTCGCGATATGCCACTGGCCAATGCGCTTAAGAATATTGCCAGCATCGGATTTTCGAGCGCGGAACTTTGGAATGGCCACCTCGACCCGCTGAAGTCGCCGGACTCCGACCTTTTGGCGTGGAAAGAGCGATTCACGAGTGCGGGAGTGAAAATCACGTCCTATTTTGTAGACGTGCCCGACAACGCCAGCGACGAGCAGATCGCGCGGTGCTTCCAAGCCGGCAGAACCCTCGGTGTTACGGCCCTGAGCGGAAATTTCAATACGGAATTGCTGCCTCGGCTTGACCAGGCCTGCCAGAAATATAAGATCGCCGTGGGGCTGCACAATGAGGTCTACAACCCTCCCGTTCCGCATGAGGTGGGCTCGGCCGCGGGCTACGTCGAAGCGTTCCGCAACACTTCGCACTGGATCGGAGCCACGCTCGACGTGGGTCATCTTTATTCCGACGGCGACGATCCCGTCAAGTTCATCCGCGACCACTTCAGCCGCATCGTCAGCGTTCACCTGAAGGACGAAGGCCGAGACGCCAAGACTACTGACTATCCGTTCGGTAAGGGTCCCACGCCCCTCACTCCCATTCTGCGCACCTTGCAGTCGCTGCACTTCAAGCACGGCGTCAACGTTGAGTGGGGAGTTCAAAACGTTGATCCGGTGAAGGGTGTGGCGGATGCGCTGGCTTACATTCGTCACGCGCTGGCGTGAGCGGGATGATGCACGGAGCGGACTTGCGCGAACGTAAGGGCAGCATAATGATTCTGTCTGAGCAACCCAAGGAGACTCGATGAAAGCCACCTGGAAGACTGTCGCATTCGTGATGCTTGCGTGTGCCTTTTCTCTGCCGGCACGACGGAGGTACGCAGCCGATTGGCCGACGTTTGGTCATGATCCTCAACGCAGCGGATGGGCATTTGAAGAATCCAAACTGACGCCGGAGGACGTCAGCCAGCTTGAGCTGAAGTGGAAGACTCAGGTTAAGAACGAGCCAAAATCGCTGACGGCTCTCACCGCGCCCGTGGTGGCGAGCGACGTAGTGACCACCTCGGGCATCAAGACCTTGGTTTACGTGGCGGGTAGCGGCGACCACCTGTACGCCCTCGACGCCGCCACTGGAAATCAAGTGTGGAAGATAGACTTTGATTCACACGTGTTGCCGAAAGATGCGGGGATGTGGCTTTGCCCGAACGGTATCAACGCCACGCCGGTGATCGATCGAAGCACGAACAACATCTACGCGGTTGCCGTGGATGGGCGGCTCTACGGCTTAGATTTGGGCACCGGCCAAGTCAAATTCGGCCCCGCGCAGTTTGTTCCGGCCTTTTCCAAGAACTGGAGCTTGAATCTCTTTGATGGCTTCATCTACACAGCCATTTCCCAAGGTTGCGGGGGCGCTCAATCAGGACTTTACGGCATGGATATTCGTGACCCGCACCGTCCCATGGTTCGCGACCTGTACATTTCGAGCGGCGGAGGAGGCATTTGGGGCCGCGGCGGACCCACGATCGGAAATAATGGCAAGATCTATGCGGCCACGGGCGACGGCGATTTTCAGCCCTGGAACGGCGAGTTTTCTAACAGCGTTCTGGCGGCCTCGCTGCGCGATCTCAAGCTTCTTGACTACTACACGCCCACCAACTGGAAGGAAGTTAGCCGCTATGACCTGGACATGGGTTCGGGAAGCGCGGTGTGGTTCGCCTACGAGAATTACAACCTGCTGGCGGTCGCCGGCAAGGAAGCGGTGCTATATTTCCTGGACGCCGACTCTTTAGGAGACAAGGACCATCAAACTCCCCTTTACACGCTGCACCTCGCCAATGACGAAAAAGCATTCGAGGGCAAGGGCGTGTGGGGAGCGCCTTCAGCCTGGCGCGATCTCGATCAGCAGACGTGGTTATACGTTCCGATTTGGGGACCCGTCTCCAAGGATGCTCCCAGCTTCTCGCAGACTAACGGGCCGGTTCCACATGGTTCCGTGATGGCCTTCAAAGTGGTCCGCGATCCATCGACC
>JASHYZ010000673.1 GCA_030042795.1 Terriglobia bacterium
GGCGGAGCGCGCATGATGGAAGGCGCCATCAGCTTGATGCAACTCGCGAAAATCAGCGCCGCGCTGGCCCGCCTGGACGACGCGCGTCAGCCGTTCATCTCGGTGCTCACTGATCCTACCACCGGCGGCGTCACGGCCAGCTTTGCCATGCTAGGAGATTTGAATATCGCCGAGCCGGGAGCGCTCATCGGGTTCGCCGGGCCGCGCGTGATCGAGCAGACCATCCGCCAGAAGTTGCCCGCGGATTTCCAACGCTCGGAGTTCTTGCTGGAGCACGGCATGCTCGACGCCATCGTGCCGCGCAAGGAACTGAAATCGTACCTTTCGCGCACCCTAGGATTGTTGCGTTCTTAGTCCGTGGTCCGTTGTCATTTGTTCGTAGATCGTAGTTCGTTGTCTTTTGCTCGTTGTCCGTCGTCCGTTTGGTCTGGGTTTCGCTGGTGGTTGTTCGTGGTTTCCGTTTGTGGTTAGTCTGTGGTTGGTGGTTCTTGGTCCGCTGCTCAGAAAATCGCGCACCACGACCAACGAACTACGATCCACGAACCAGGTGCAACGGACGACGGACCAATGACAATGGACAACTGACGAATGCCCAAGGACGAAGAAGATTCATCTAATGCTCGTGAATTATCAAGATTGCCTGGCTTATCTCGCTGCGCTCGGCCATGAATTGCGCGGGGTGAAGTTTGACCTCGTGAACATGCGCCACATCGCGGCGGCGCTCGGCCATCCTGAGCGGAGATATCCCAGCGTCATCGTTGCCGGCACCAACGGCAAAGGCTCCACTTCGGCGATGCTCGCGAGCATTCTGGAATGCTCAGGCTACCGAACGGGCCTTTACACTTCTCCACATCTGGTCCGAGTGAACGAGCGCATTCGTGTCAATGGCGCCGAAATTTCCTGCGATGACTTCGCTCTCGCGTTCAGCGAGGTGGAGGCTGCGGTGTCAGGCTTGGCGGCGGCGGGCACGCTGGCGGCAACTCCCAGCTTTTTCGAATTCCTCACGGCCACCGCTTTCGTGCACTTTGCTAGGCAAAATGTAGATTTCGCCGTGCTCGAAGTCGGAATGGGCGGGCGCCTTGACGCCACCAACATTGTGGAGCCGGAACTGGCCGTCATTACCAACGTTGAACTCGACCACATGCAGTTTCTGGGGAACACCCACGCGGAGATCGCCGCGGAAAAGGCCGGCGTGATGAGGGCCGGCAAGCCGATAATCTCGGGATGCACGCACCTGGATGCAGTCGTCGTGGTCCGCCAGCGGGCGGCGATGTTGGGCGCGGAATTGTTCGAACTGCCCAGCTTTGCCCGGGTAGCGAACGTGCGTGTTGACGCCGGGCGTTTCGGCTTTGACTTGGCGGTGGACGGCACGCGGTTCGCGCATCTAAAGGCAGCGCTCCGAGGCCGGTTTCAGGTGGATAATGCCTCCGCCGCGATCACGGCTGTCTGGAAGCTGCGCGAGCGCGGCTGGAAAATTTCTGATGCAGCGATCGCTGAAGGCATTGCGCGCACGAACTGGCCGGGCAGGCTCGAAGTTTGCGGTGAGCGTCCTCTGACGCTGCTCGACGGCGCGCACAACCCGGCGGCCGCGCGAGCTGTCGCCGAATATGTGCGAACCGAGCTCGAAAGCAGACCGCTGGCGCTGGTTTACGCTTCCATGCGCGACAAGGCCATTGAGGAGATCGCCGATCTGCTGTTTCCCTGCGCCGCGCAGATCTACCTCACCCAAACGTCACAGCCGCGAGCCGCCACTCCAGACGAGATTTTGTCTCGCGTGGAGGCGCGCCTGCCCGCGTCGAAGATCGTCGTTGAGCGTGACCCGGTGCGGGCGCTCGCCGCGGCGCGCCGCTCTGTGCCTGCAGACGGAGCCGTGCTGGCGGCCGGATCACTCTTCCTCGTCGGCGCCATCAAGCAGGCGCTCGAGTTGAACACAAGCGGGGATTCACCAATTTGTGATTGAGCCGTCGGGCCGCTCAAGCATCGGCACGGGGCGTACGCGCCCGGTGATTTCCGAAACGAGTTGCAGCGGCTTGGTGTCGAGCGTCACTCCCAAACCTGGACGGCGATTGGGCCACATCTTTCCGTTTCGAAAGTCGTAGCACTCGGGCAGGTGCGGAACTGGGCGCGCGCCGTTCCCGAGCATTTCCATCAGCACCGGCCCGGGAAATACGGAACAGGCGTGCACCAAAGCCGCCTCGGCGACGGGCCCCGTGAAGTGCGGAATCAAGCCGACGTAATGCGTCTCGCACAACGCCGCAATCTTCGAGTACTCGGTAATCCCGCCCACATTGGGCAGCGTCACCCGCGCGTAGTCGATCAATTGCTGCTCAATGAGCTCGTTGACGTCCCACTTGGAACCGAACTGCTCGCCGACGGCAATGGGCACCTTCACGTGCGCCCGCAGCTCCCGATAGACGCCGATATTCTCCGAGCGCACCAGGTCCTCTGCGAAGTAAGGCTCAAGCGGCTCGATCAGCGTGCTCAAGCGGACGGCATCCGGAAAATCAAAGCGCGTGTGGTAGTCCAGCGCCCAGTCTCCGTCCTTGC
>JASHYZ010000674.1 GCA_030042795.1 Terriglobia bacterium
CTTGCGCACGCCCTTCCACTTCGCAACCGGCTGCGGGTCTTTCCAACGCAGGTTGCCCACAGGCGGCGCGGCGAACGGAATGCCTCGATAGATCGCGACCTTGCCGTCAGCGCTCATCAGGCCTTCTACTGTGCCGCGGTCGGTGCGCACTCGCTCCGCGGCGAGCGCGCTGACACTCACCAGTAGCGTCAAAACGAGGGTCCTCGTGGCGTGCCGACTTTTCCCGTCCGTCATCACGTACCTCCTCCGTGCCGATTGGAATTACCGGACCTTCAATGGTGTTCTGCAGCTAGAGCAGTTCGGCAGTGAGCATGTTGTCGCGACCAGCAGCCTCTTCTGCTGCAGGCAAGATGGGGATGAACGGCTTTCACGCTCACCAAGCAATTGTGACGCCAATCTTATCTTCCCGCCCGATGCAAAATTTCTCAAAAATCTCAGTTTTCTTCCCAGTCACGGTCCACATATCCCGCCAAGCTGTTCATTCCTTTGTACATTCCGGGGTGCTACGCGTATTTCTCACTTTTCCCAGCCTCCTGATTCGGGCCTTGACGGGTTCCGTTACTTGTAACCGTACCATAACCCCGTACCTCGCTGATTAAGCTAGACATTCCGGCCTGCCACGTGATTTTGTCCGATACCGCCGGTGTAACTGTTACTTTGGGGTGACTTCGATGCCGGACGCGCCCTTGTAACGTTCTTGTAACATCGGCGGCGCTCGCTCTGGCGTTTCGCGGATTGCAGAGAGGCGAAGAAGTCCGAATCACGGAGTCCTCGCCTCTGTGTAGCACAAGAAACGGTGGCTGTCAAGCCATTTAGGACGGGCGCCTAACACGATTGTAGCGTTCGAAGCTAGGCTACATACGGCCACCATACTACGAATCCGTCTCGGAAACCGGCGTCTTCGGCTTCTGTCATGATGGAGTGTGGCTGCCATGCCACGTCGACCCGTGACGGTAGTGCGGCGAAGGGCTGTTTGTGGGGGCCGCATGCTAGGTTGCCGCCAATCCTACTCGCACAACAATAATTCCAGTGGCCTGTTTTGTCTCCCAAAAGAGGCGGATCCGCGACATACGCTGCGCTCGCTGTCGGCTAGGATACAGGAACCATCTCCGCCAACTTGATGTCTGCCGACGAATCGCCAATCATCAACTTGACCGGCTCCTTCTCAACCGCAAATCTTCCCTGCTTCACATCCCAGTACGCAAGCTGCGAAGCCTTCAGCGGAATCTCTACCATCTTCGTCTCATTTGGCGCAAGGCTCACGCGCTCGAATCCCTCAAGTTCTTCACGCGGCCGTTCCACCTTTGATTTCGGGTGGGTCACATAAAGTTGGACGACCGCGTCCCCGGCCCGGCTGCCCGTGTTGGTGACCTCTACGCTCACCGTGATCTCACCATCTTCTGTCATTCGCGGCGCGCTGGTCCGCAAATTCGCAAACTTGAAAGTCGTGTAGCTCAGGCCGTACCCAAACGGATAAAGAGGCTTGCCCTTGAAGTACATATAGGTCCTGCCGTCGCGGATGTTGTAATCCATCATCGGAGGCTCCTGATCGAGTGACCCCGGCCACGTCGTCACCAGATGTCCTCCGGGGTTGTAGTCTCCGAACAAAACCTGCGCCAGCGCTGTCCCTTCATCCTGCGAAGCGTGTGCCATGTGCAGAATCGCGGGAACATTCGCCTGCGACCAGTTGATCGCATAAGGAAAGCTCGAGACCAGAATCATCACCGTCTTCGGATTCGCCGCGTACACCTGTTTCACCAGATCTTCCTGTTCGAGCGTGATGCTTTGCCGGTCGCGTCCTTCGCGTCCTTCACTGGGATATGAGCATGGCTTCGTCGATGCATCCGGATTCCAGGCATGCGCCATATCCGGCCCACAGGTCGGATCGTTCCCCACAATCACAATCGCCACATCCGACGCGCGCGCCGCTTTCACCGCAGCGTCGCCGGTATTGTCGGCGGCATAGTTCACCGTAACCCCGGGTCCAACCTCCGCTTTAATACCTTCCAGTGGCGTCGCCGCGTACGGAGGTATGCCACCATACCAATCCCAGTGAACCGAGTCCGCCAGCGGCCCGATCACCGCAATCGACTTCACCGATTCTTTCCGCAACGGCAAAAATCCGTCCGCGTTCTTCAGCAGCACGACGGACTCCAGTGCCATCTTCTTCGACACGTCGCGGTCTTTGCCGGTATTCCACGGCTCCGGTGAATCCTTGATCGACGAATAGGGAACCGTCTCCGACGGGTCGAGCAAGCCCAGCTTCAGTGTAATGCGGAACTTCGGCCGCAGCAGCGCATCGATCTGAGCTTCTGTGATTGAGCCGTCCTTGAGGGCTGCTTTCGTCTCGTCCTTATACCTATCCAGGAATTGATTGATGCCCGCGCGCAAACACGCAACCACCGCTTCCTCCTCGGTGGCAAACCTCTTGTGCTGCGTCACCAGGTCTGTCACTGCGCCGCCGTCGCTGGAGATGACATCCACGTCCCACTTGTCAATCAGAATGCTCCGCAGAATAGGATTGATTGCCATCGGCGTGCCGTTCCATGCGTTATACGATGCCAT
>JASHYZ010000675.1 GCA_030042795.1 Terriglobia bacterium
TTCTCCGTCATCAGGCGTCGCGCGCTCTCAAGGCGAGCTCGCCGCTCCTCCAGGGTGATCGGCACCGCTTGGTCTTTCATGGACTTCAGCGCAGCGATCGACGGCGCCAAAGGCGCGCCGGTCGACGGCTCGGAAGGATGTTCTTGTGCTTGGGCCAGTTGTGAAGAGAAGCCGCCACTCAGGGATGCCGCGGCAACAGTTCCTGCCGCGCGTAAGAAGCCTCGTCGGGAAGCCAATTGGATCCTCCGCAGATTAAACGTATCTATGACTCATTACGCCGTGTGCTTCGCGTGCCGCAGAGGCGCGCTTGCGCCCAGCATTATAAGCGCAATTCACCTTTCCTCCGATGCGGCGTTCTTCAAAGCCACGGCGTCGTTCAACCTTCATTGTGTCTGCCGCTGTCGCTGAGACGGGCGGCTTGCGTCATGAGATAGTTGCGCTCCGGTAGGCTGGCCGTGCGAGCAGCGGCCGCCCGGTAATGAGCGATGGCGGCCTGATGGTCGCCGACCATCTCCAGCAAGTGCGCACGAACCGCGTCGAGGCGATGGTGCGCGGCCATTCGCGCATCGGAGTCCAGGGCGTTGAGCAGCTCAAGTCCTCTGGATGGGCCGTGCACCATGGCCACTGCGACAGCGTGATTGAGCGTAACCATGGGATTGTCAGACATGTGTTTGAGCAGCTCGTACAGCGCCAGGATCTGCGGCCAGTCCGTATCCGCAGCTCGGGCCGCATCGTCATGAACGGCGGCGATGGCGGCCTGCAACTGGTAGGCGCCAATCGATCCCTTCGATAGGGTCGTAGTTAAGAGCGCCGTGCCTTCGGAAATCTCCGCCTGGTCCCACAGCGTCCGATCCTGCTCGGTGAGCGCGACCAGTTCTCCATCCGGCCCCGTGCGCGCGTCGCGGCGGGCGTCGGTCAGTAGCATCAGCGCCAGCAGTCCCGCCACCTCGCCATCATCCGGCAGCAACGCATAAACGCATCGCGCCAAGCGGATAGCCTCGCGTGAGAGTTCAAGCCGCTGCAACTGCGGGCCGCCGCTGCTGGTGTATCCCTCATTGAAGATCAGGTAAAGCACGTGCAGCACGGCGCGGAGCCGTTGTCCGCGTTCCCGGCTGTCGGGCATCTGGAAAGGTACGTTAGACGCCTTGATGCTGGCCTTGGCCCGGCTGATCCGCTGCGCCATGGTAGCCTCGGGAACCAGGAACGCGCGGGCGATTTCAGCCGTGCTCAAACCGCCGACCGCGCGCAGCGTAAGCGCGATGGCTGACGGCAGTGTGAGGGAAGGATGACAGCACATGAAGAACAAGGTGAGCGTGTCATCCTGGCCCGTCTCGGGCTCAGCATCTGAAGCAGGTGACGAACGATCCGCCTCGATGGCTACCTCGGACTCCCGCTGCCGCCGGGCCTCCTCGCTGCGCCAGTAATCCGTCATGCGGCGAGAAGCGACTTGAATCAACCAGCCACGAGGATTCTCAGGCAGCCCTTCACGCGGCCATTGCAAGGAGGCCGCCAGCAGCGCCTCCTGCACGGCGTCCTCGGCGGCCGCGAAGTCATGGAAGCGGCGAACCACGGAGCCGAGCACCTGTGGGGCGAGTTCGCGCAGCAGACGCTCCGAACGGACGCCTAACGCCTCGTCTATCACGGCAGTTCTTTCGGCACATGGCTCATGGGCGTGGCCGGTCTCAGACGCCAAAGTAGGGCCGTCTAGCGTGCTGGTCTCCCTAGCTTTAGGCTCTGCTCGTTTTCCTTTTAGCCTGAACTTCACGATCTTCTGTACCAGATTTGCCGGAATAGGCTCTTGAAGCGGAAACGGTATCGCGCCCTTCGAGGTCTTGTAATGGCCTATTGAGGATTACGGAATATAGTGACGGCGATTCCTGTAGTGGCGCTCGGAGCCTGCCTTGTAAGGGAGCGCCGAAAGACAGCGGTCGCAGACCGCCACTACAACGAGGGTCGTCACTATATTTCGTAATCCTCAGTAGGTCTGCAACCTTAGATTGCACCTCGAAGGCGAACTCCACGCAACGTTGATGGGAGTCAAAGCTGCGATGCTGCAATAGAAGCCGCTCAGTATCCAGGATAGGGGTCCCGTTTGTCCACAAGGTACAGATACCGCAGCAGACGACGCTCGGCCGTCAAGCTACATACGCAGGACAGGAAATGTTGCAACCCTTCGAAGTTGCGGTCGCCTTCGACAGTAACAAGCTCCGTCCTCCTTTTCTCCCGTGCCTGGTGCCACTGCTTCGCGATTCGCGCCGCACTCTCAGTTGTGTCGGTTACGCGAATCAGCCGGAACCCCGCTCGCTCAATCAGTCTTTCATTCTCTCCGGGCGGACTGTACAGGTAAAACCCAATGGAGCTCCGGGTGGCGATTTCTTCGTGGGAAAGCATTCCCCCGACTACCAGCGCGTCACTGAATAGCATTCGTCCGCCCGGCTTCAGAATGCGAAACATTTCGCGCAACACTGCCAGCCGTCCCGGAAGGTGGCACAAGACATCATTCGAGAAGATCGCATCAAAGGTGTTGTCGTCAAAACGGAGATTCTTCGAAGCGTCGGACTGCTCGAAATGTACCTGTGCGGCGAGACCTCTGGACGCTGCCAGTTGGTTTGCATTGTCAACTCCAGGTGCGTTGACGTCCAAGCCTACCAGGCGGCAGCCCAATCTTTCCGCAAGGTATAGTGCATACCCACCAGAACCGCAGCCTACTTCCAGCACTGACGAGTCAGGCTTCAAGTCAAGCAGGTTTGGGATTTCCTTAGACTCTTCGGTGGTAACCCAGCTCGTTTGTCCAAAATCCTCGCCATAGGTCTCCATGCGTACCTGTCGGTAGATATCAGACCCGTAGTTTGCATATGCACTGTCGTAGAGATCTACTGTCGCTGACATCTTGGACAACCTCTTCGACCCGCCTCTATTGGCGGAGATGGACTACACAGAACGCATCAGCTATCCCGTCATAACAGTTCTTTCAGCGCACCGCTCACAATCTGCCGCACTTCGATCGGCATGCTGCCGCGCTTCCCTTCCGGCCCTGGCGCCGCCGAAGCCCGCGCGGCGATTCTGTAAGCTTGCTCCGGGCTTTCCACGTCGATGATCCAGTAGCCAGCGAGAAATTCCTTGGACTCCGGGAAAATCCCGTCAGTGATGGGCTCCCCGCCCTTTCCCGCGCGAACGATCCTGGCCTCGTTAGGAAACGCTAAACCCTCCGTAGAGATGAACACACCCTCTTCGTCAAGTTGCTTGCTGAAGGAGCGCATGAAAGCGGTATTCGCCAGGAGGTCCTGCTTAGGCCACTTGGCGTACGCGTCGAAATCGGCCTTCGTGCCTGACATCATCAGAATGTATTTCATGTTCCCCTCCTGCCATGCTAACTGTACTCTTGCACTTGCACAGAGTCGTCGAAGCGGGTGGTGAATTCTCGACATCCCGGAGATCAGTGAGTGCTCTTGATTAGACCGTGATGAAACGCTTCGTCCTGAAATTGAGCAACGACTGCGCTAGATACCCGGGAACCTCCAGACTCAAGCCCTCGATCACGCCAAAGTGTCTGCGGTTCTTGGTCACCAGGGTGAGGTTCTCCTCGATTGCGGTTGTCGCAATCAGGGAATCAAACACGTGTAAGCCATGCGATTTGGCGTAGAGCTTCAACAGCTCGTACGCCCTCTTACCCGTGGAGTCGCGAAGCGGTACGGTCACATAGGCTGACAGAAATGTATCGATGTTGGCGAGCTCCCTCATGTCCCGTGCGCCGACGATGAGTTCAAGAGCGGAAACCTCGATCGCCCACCCTTCGGGAAGCGCGTCGATGTACTCGGCGTGCCGTCTGCTTGCCTCGTGAAATGTCGATCAAAACGCCGCTGTCGATAAGGTAGGGCATCTAAGCTTGGCGAACTATTGGAATCCTAATCCTCCATAAATTGTAGCACTGGAAGATAAGACGACGGTTGACTCTGGTTCCAGCCGCAGTAAGCAACCTCAAGGTCACGTCATTTCATTAGGTTTCCTGCTCATTATTTGCCGCACTTCGATGGGCATGTTCGTGGGCACCCCGCCGGGCCCCGGCCCCGCTGAGATCCGGGCCGCAATTTCATAAGCACGCTCTGGAGTCTCGACGTCAACGATCCAGTAACCCAGGAGAAACTCTTTCGACTCTGGAAACACGCCGTCTGTCACCGGCATGCCATCGTTCCCGGCGCGCACGATCTTGGCCTGATGCGGCAAGCCCAAGCCTTCGGTAACTATGAACTCTCCGGACTCAGTAAGATCCTGATTAATTTTCTTCAAATGCACAAAGTGGGTTTGGATGTCGCTCGCGGACCATGCCCGGTAACCGTCCACACCTGCTTTGGTGCCGGTCATCATCAGAATATATTTCATATGTTGGACTCCTCTCATTTTCTGTTTATTTTACGTCTTCACACGGGGGTCGGAGCCCACAGGCCATTCTCGACATTCGTCACAAGACACCGGAAAAAATATTTTTCGTCCCGCGTTGTAGATTTCGCGCTTTGTCAAGCGACATACTTGCGGAGGTGAAAAATGCAAAGCGACGCGACAGTGATGGAAATCGATCAAGACTGGGCGGCCGCGTGCAAGTCCAGCGGGGGTTTATGCCGCACCTGCTGCCGGGCGATCGAAACCCTGAGCTACAGCGCACGTTGCCGGCAGTTGCGGGATCTGGGTGGTGACTGCTATGACTTTGTACCTTTGCCAGATAACCGGCTGGCCGTAACCGTTGGAGACGCCTCGGGCAAGGGCCTGGCGGCAGCGCTTATGATATCGAACCCTCAGTCGGCTCGTCGCACGGCTGCCTTATTAGCTGGTAACGACGGCGCCGCCGTACTTGATTTGGTGAATCGCCAAGCCCATGCGACGGCCCTTGCCGACCGGTACGTCACCTTGTTCTATGGCGTTTTCGACGCACAAACCCGCACGCTGCATTACGTCAATGCAGGCCATAATCCGCCCATGGTCATCCGGCGAGACGGCTCGATTGGCTTGAAACCGGCGCACTGCTGGACACTAGACGAGCACCGGTAAAATCTGCTGCCAGTGTCGGAGCAGCCCAGAGATTACTTTGGCCTGGCCCCCGGTTAACTCCCCATTCCGGTGCTCTTGGAAGAGGGGAACTTCATCTCTTGCCGCCAGCCGTGAACATCAATTTCGGTGATGACGTGCTGGTTTGCGGCCGTGTTGTATTGGATCTCCGTCTGGTCAATCTTCTTGCTTTGATTGACCAGCGTGACAGGCGCCTTTGCCACCAACTTCCCGTCTTGATAAAACATAACTTCTGGCGAACTTGCGTTTGGGCTCAGCTCCACTTTGTAGTTGCCGGGCTTCAACTCGGAGCCATTCTCGATTCGAGATGTATAAAGAATACTCACCTGGCCTGACTCGGTGTGATTGGTAGTCCTGGATGACCGCGCCCAGACCGTAGTGACTGTCAGGAATGTTGCGGTGACTGCGATGAAAGCAAGTTGACAAAAATTGTTCCTCATGTTCAGTTCATACCTCCTAGAATTTGTCCCTGTAGTTTTTGAGCGCGTGTGGCTCAGATTCGTTGTCCGACCGTCTTCTTCGGCTGCTCTAACGATCCCGCCAAAGTTGCGCGTTCTGCGGTCGCTTCTTACGCAAGTCCCAGCCATTTCGTCTTCAACATCGTCTGTGCGACAACGATTACTGGCGGCGGCGCATCCCACTACGTAGACACGAACTGGCGATGAACCAGGGCGCGCCCAAAGGTGAGCCAATGGTTCCGAGTACTGAGTGCTCTCAGCGCACCAGAGTTCAAGTGCCGGGTTCTAAGCCCGAACCGCCGAGGAATCTGAGTCAATCTCCCCACCACTTCTATCAGGCCCGTGTTTTTGGTTGTGTGATTGCGCCTTGTTCGAGGCTGGCGCCCGGGGCAACAGAGCGCGTTGGGCCGGCTTCCACCTCGTTTTCGGGCCGCTCCGTAGGAGTTGTTGCGCCTGGTCGTGTCGAGAAAGGAAAACTCAAATGCTGAACATGAGCTTTGCTCCGTTTCTTACGCTTCTGGTAATCAGTTTTATTGCCGCAATCGTGATGCACTACGCCGTTCGTTATCGCGTGCTCGATGGAGTCGACGGCTTCGTTGCCAAGTGGGTAGCCGGTTGGATCTTAGCCTGGCTAGCCTCGCCGGTTTTGGGACATTGGTTTGCCGGCGCGGAGATCAGCAACGTGTACATCGTTCCGGCATTTATCGGAGGTTTCGTCGGGGTCTTCGCGCCGACGGCCTTTTGGAAGGCCAGGGCAATGGTGCTGAAGCGTCAACCGTTCGACGTGCAGCAAACCCCAAAGGCAGCCTGATGAGCTTCGCCAGACAACTAGGTAGGTAGCCCGGACACAGTACTGAAAGAGCTGCAAGAGTTGGGGACCGCTTTGGGATGAGCGAGGCTTTAGAGGCTGTGCAGAAACCCGTGAGTCCTCATCTTCGCCGGAATGCAAGCTCG
>JASHYZ010000676.1 GCA_030042795.1 Terriglobia bacterium
GCGCCTCACTCAGATACGTTGTCGCGGGAGGTCCTGATGCGTAAACTGCCGGTTCCAAGAAGTACGGCGCCCGTAATCGGAGGGCGTTTGCCTGTCCTCGCCATCAGGTCAACGGTCGCAGTGGCTTTGGTGGCACTTTCCGTCGCCTGCAGTAGGTGGGGAACCCACTCAAAGAGTGCCGTGGAGCGCGGCATACAGGAACACTTGAGCCGGAACACGCAACTGCTCTCCCACAACTTCACCACTCAGGTTGAAAAGGTGACTTTCAACGGCGACACCGCCGACGCGGTGGTGAAGTTTCAGAGCACGCAGCAGGCCCGTCTCTTTGTGGAGGTTGGATATCACCTGCTTCTGGAAAATGGGCGCTGGGAGGTGGTCTCAAGCACTCCCTTGAGCGGCCAGGGCGGCGACTCGCACATGTCGGCGCCCAACAGCGGCTCCCCGGCGGGAACCCAACCCACAGCGCCACAGCTTAAACCTAGCCATTAAGTAGCGGCGACTGACGCTCCCACGCCTCGCTCGCCCTCGCTGGGTCGCACATTTTGCTTGACAGTGGCACTGATTCGTTATATAGTAATAAGTAATCGTACGGGACGGCTAGATGGATGTCTCTGGGTCAAAAAACGAATCGCAACAGCGCCGCCCGCCGGAGAGTGATTGCGCGGTGGACGTCTGCCAACTGAGAGCCGACCGTACAAGGCAGGAAAAGGCGCTCCAAAAAATCGCGAAATGAAGGAAGAACCCACGATCTTATTGATAATAAAGGATAGATTTTGGGAACCCACGATATCTATGAAAACAAAGTAGATAGCTCAGGAATGCCACGATATTTATGAAAATAAACAAGTTACGCTTTGATACCATCTGCTTAAACCGCGGCCAGATCCACGTTGAACCAGCCTGACTTGCCTATCCGGTTTCCCCTGCAATCCTTTGGTAGTGTCTCAGTTTGGGTAGGGGCGGGCCTTGTGGCCGCCCATTTCAAGGCCGTTAAATCAGTTGGGCAGGCACAAGGCCTACCTCTGCCTCAAATTGACCCACTGCCAGACTTCAGGCCGCTCTGCCTTTCTTGACAATTCCCGCGTCTGGCCGTTAATCTACGCTATCAGGGGTCTGAGGTCGCGAGGCCGTCCGTGTTTGTCACCGTGGAGGAATTAAGGCTCCACCCGGTTTCGATATCCGAAACCTACCCTGCCGGAGCGCTCGACTACCACACATCGGATTTCCGCCAAACCGGAAACTTGAAGGTGCGCGCGGTTGCCGAATTAGTGGGCGAGGAGATTCGATTCCACGGGCACCTGGAAACGAGGGTGGAGGCCACGTGCGACCGGTGTCTAGGGCCCATGCAACTCCCGGTGGAGAGTAACTTTGACCTCACTTACCGTCCCATGGCGACGATCGCCCGGGAAGGCGAAGTTGTGGAGGTCCCAGCCGACGAGCTTGAGGTGGGGTTCTTTTCCGGCGCGGGCATCGAAGTGGCCGACGTGGTGGCTGAGCAGGTAAACCTGTTCATGCCGATGCAAATGATCTGCGCGCCTGATTGCCAGGGCCTGTGCCCAACGTGCGGAGCCAATCGCAATCTGGAGGCCTGTAATTGCGGCGAGGCTGCTCACGACTCACCCTTTGCGGCGCTGATGGATAGACCGGGTGAGTAGAAGGCCTCAAGCGGCCGGGCTATTTGCGAGTTCGCAACAAGAAAGAGAGAGTCATGCCAAATCCGAAACGAAGGCACTCCCATGCCCGACGCAACCGGCGTCGCGCCCACGATCACTTGAGCAAGCCTGCCCTGGCGGAGTGTCCCCACTGCCATGAAATGAAGCTGGCCCACCAGGCGTGCAAGAACTGCGGCTACTACCGGGGGCGAGAGGCCGTGATGGCGGAAGAATCCGCCTAGCGGGGCGGGTTGCGCTTTCCCGCAGGTCTTTTTTGGAAAGGCGGAGGTTCAACCCTGCCGCCAGGCGCAACCAAACCAGTTTGAAGGGAGTCTGCTGGGGGCTTTGGTACGGTGGGGCTGAAGAGTTTGTGTGAGAACTCGCGTCTGGCGCCTGTCCGAGGTGGACCCACGCTTCCGCGGGGTTGACATCGTTGGACTTAAAGGTCCCATTCGGATGCAGTCACTCACGCGAAAAGCGGGAATCCACGAGTTTTCGGACGGACTCTGAAATCCCGCCCTTCTAAGGTACGAGTTCGGATCTTCTCAAAACCTACTAGCGCAAAAGCACCTTCGCTATGTGGCGCATCGCTGTGGATGCTATGGGTACGGATTCGGCGCCTCACCCCGAGGTGGAGGGCGCCGTTCTCGCCGCCCGTGCCGGACTCGCCGAGGTCCTGCTGGTGGGTCCTGAGCACGCGCTTAAGGGCGAGCTGGCCCGGCGCCGCGAAGCGCGCAACTTGCCCATCGAGGTGGTGCACGCCAGCGAAGCTATCACCATGGAGGATCACGCCGCCAAGGCGTTCCGGCGCAAGCGCGATTCTTCGATGCGCATTGCGGCGCAACTGGTTCGCGACGGCCGCGCTGAGGGGTTGGTGAGCGCCGGCAACACCGGCGCCGTGATGACGACGGCCAAAATTGTGCTCGGCGCCCTGGAAGGGGTGGATCGCCCGGCTCTGGCGGCGGTTTTTCCCAACTCCAACGGCAAGGCCACCGTGCTGGTGGACGTTGGCGCCAACGTTGACTGCAGGGCCGAAAACATTGAGCAGTTTGCGGTGATGGGTGAGGTTTACTACCGCGTGATTTTCGGCGTGCCTCGCCCCCGGGTGGGTCTGCTTTCCATCGGATCGGAGGACCACAAGGGTAACGAGCTCACGCGTGAGGCGCTGGGCCTGATTCGCAAGCTTCCGCTCAACTTCATCGGCAACGTCGAAGGCCGCGATCTTTACAATGGCCGTGTGGATGTGATTGTCTGCGATGGGTTTATTGGAAACGTAGCGCTTAAAATCAGCGAAGGGATGGTGGAAGCCATCTCGATGCTACTGCGCGAGGCGCTGGCCAGTACGCTCTCTTCAAAGGTTGGCTACATGCTTTCGCGGAAGGCGCTGCACGGCTTCAAGAAGCGTGTGGACTATTCGGAATACGGCGGCGCGCCACTGCTGGGTGTAAAGGGCGTTTCGATGATCGCTCACGGCGGATCGAATGCGAACGCCATCAAAAACGCCATCCGGGTGGCGGCAGAGTTTGTCGAAGGGCGCGTGAACGAAAAGATCGAAAAGGAGCTGGCAGCGGCTTCGCTGGTGAAGGCGTAGCCGTAGGGAATGCGCGACGTCGAGCAGGCTGCGGAAAAAAGGAATCTGTCATGCTGAGCCCGTTCGCCCTTCCGCTGCGAACGGCCCTGAGCACCGCGAAGGGGCTCAGGGTAAACTCCGCGAAGCATCTGCTGTATCTTATTGAAAACAATTAAAAGCAGATCCTTCGCGTGCTCAGGATGACATGGTCCCGGGCGTTTTTTCGCAGCCTGCTAGCCTAGGAGTGGA
>JASHYZ010000677.1 GCA_030042795.1 Terriglobia bacterium
CAACGAGCCTCATTGACCTGCTTGCCTGAAGCCAATCGAAAGAAATGCATCAGATTTGCCATTGCCGGGAAGCTGCTCCATTTACTGAGCTTCATAATCATTCCTTCCTGCGCGTGCAGACTGCATCGAATAAGAGCCTAATTGCAGCCATTTCCGAATCGTTCCTCCAGTTTCGCGGCCTCTAGCCAGAATAACGAAGCGTCACTGGAACCTAGCCCGCGTGCCTCACGCAGAGGCTGCCTTCGCCAGGACCTGCAGATCGATGGGTAAGCGGGGCAGACGCACGCCCGTGGCGGCGAAAACAGCGTGGCCACCGCTGGCGCAAGAGGAGGCACGCCGGGCTGAACTTCGTGCCGGTCAGTCCTAACGCGTCGCGGAGGACCCAAAGAAGCGGCGTGCCGGGCTGGACGTCCGCGGTCCGCCGCACGCCATTTACAATCAACACAAAAAGAGCCACTGTAAGTCTCCTCCAGAGAATTCCAGCCAACCCAGCATGGCCATGTTTGCTACGGCGGACGTACATCAGTCAATGGATCGCTGCTTAACGTCGTGTGAAACACACCTGACCAACTAAGTCATGTATTTGCAGATAGTTGTATGACCATCTGACGCGACTCATTTCTTCGCTCGGAATACCTGCCGTGCTATACTCCGCAACAGAAAATGCAAAACGGGAATAACTCAAGCTGGGTAATCGGTTTCGGCGTGTTCGAAGCTGACCTGCGCACCGGAGAACTGCGCGAACGAGGCCGAAAAATAAGGCTGCAAGAGAAGCCTTTTCAGACTTTGGCGCTTCTGATTCAGAGAGCCGGGGACGTAGTGAGCCGTGAAGAGTTGCGCGAGCATCTCTGGCCGGCTGATACCTTCGTTGAATTCGATGCAAACCTCAATACGGCCATCAAACGGCTGAGAGAGGCGCTGGGTGATTCCGCCGAGCGGCCGCGCTATATTGAAACCCTTCCGAAGCGTGGCTACCGCTTCATCGTTCCGGTGACAAAGCCGAATGGCGTCGAAGCGGCAGCTCTGGGATCGGAAAATATCCAGCCTGCGCTTTCTCAGGAAGGATTGCCGTTCTATCGCAGAATTCACGTGCTTGTTATTGCCGGGATCCTCGTTGCTGTCCTCGGTGTTGGAGCTTGGGCGCTACTCATGCGGCGACGAGCGGGAGCCGCGGCGACCTCGGCCCGTCCGATGTTAGCGGTCCTTCCTTTCCGAAACCTCAGCGGAAACCCTGCTGAAGATTATGTGAGCGACGGAATGACTGAGGAGATGATCACCCAGCTTGGACGCATGGATCCCCAAGGACTTGGCGTGATTGCCCGGACTTCTGTGATGAAATACAAAAATACAAACGAGGATACCCGGGAGATCGGTGGGGAATTGAACGTGGATTTCGTGCTTGAGGGAAGCGTGCGAGAAGATTCGAGGCAAGTCTTCATAACCGCGCAACTCATCCAGGTGCGAAACCGGACGGATTTGTGGTCTGAAACGTACGAGAGGCCCTTTAAGGATGTCTTCGCGATTCAGCGTGATGTGGCCCGCCGCGTCGCGGAGTCACTGGCCCTGAAGCTTCTGCCCCAAACAGAAAGCGCGCTGGCGCGAGCCGAGACGGTGAATACGGACGCTAACGAGGCGTATCTCAAAGGGCGTTTCGCCTGGGATCAAAGCACGCTCGATGGATTCCGTCGCGCGCTCGGTGCCTTTGAGCAAGCCATTCAGCTTGATCCGAATTACGCGCTGGCCTATGACGGCGTCGCCCGCACGAATCTCTCGCTGGTGGACTACCATTTCATCGCCCCCGGCGACGGTGACGAACGGGCCAGACAAGCAGCAGAGAAAGCCATTGAGATCAACCCATCCATTCCTGAATCCTACGTGCTACGGGCGGCTGTCTTGTCTCGAAGCGACCATAAGCAGCCTGGAATTGAGGATGCCTACCGGCGCGCCCTTGCTTTGAACCCAAGCGATGCCGAAGCTCACGAGCAGTATGGGCTGTTTCTCCGTGACGGCGGGCGGTTCAACGACGCGTTGCGACAGATGCACGAGGCTGTGATACTTAATCCCCTGTCTCCGAGAGAGCACATGCTGGCCGGTTGGGTAATGCTTGACGCAGGTCGTGACAGGGAAGCCGCAGGCGAGTTTCAAAAGGCGCTCGACATTGTGCCGGATTACCCCCCGGGTCTTTACTTCATGGCCCTCGTCAAAGAACGTCACAATCAATGGCCGGATGCTGTAGCGCTGCTTGAAAAGTCCGTGGAAAGTTCAGGAAGGACGCCGAAGTATTTGCACGCCTTGGGCATGGCCTACGCAAAAACCGACAGGCGGGAGCAAGCCTTAAAAATACTCGATGAATTGCGGGCTCAGGCAAAGGGCGGTTACGTAGAACCCGATTTCATCACGTCATTGGAAACACAACTCGAAACATTGAAGTCCTCGCCGCGCACAGCCGCCGCCTCGGGTCCGCTGCAGACCCCTTAGAACCGTAGCTGAAACTCGTGACTACAAGTTCGACTCTAAAAGTTGGTGGTGAGCCGCATGTCAAAGCTCCTCGACGGCCCGATGGCGTTGCCGGAAAACAGGCCGCCGAAGCATTCACTGGGAGGGAAACATCGATGCGGCCGCGAGCGAAACCAGGGCGGTTCACAACCTGCTAGCCGTATTCGGCGAGCAAGCGTAGCCAGACCTGTTTTGTAGGTTTGCGGCTTTTCGGGCTTGTCGTCCCCCTCCCACAAGCCGAAGCTAGCCAGCTAGCCTCTAGTTTGTCCACGTTCGAAGCGAGGTAGTATTTCGTTGCCTGTGAACGCAAAAGCCGCGGACCCGAAGGCGGGTCCACGCTACCTTGCTCCATCCACGTCGTGATGAAAATACGCGGCTGTCCCTCCCGGTTCACTTTCCCGTGTAGCTGATTCGCCAAATAGACATCGATCCGTCGTCCGACACCAGCAGCGATCCGTCCGCTGCCACCGTTACCCCCACAGGCCGGCCCCAGACGTGTCCATTGTCCACCACAAAACCCGTCATAAAGTCCTCATACTCATCGGTCGCGTGGCCCGTCTGATGCAAAGGCGCCCGAATCAACTCATAACCCACCCGCTCGGACCGATTCCATGATCCGTGTTCGCAGGCAAAGATATCCCCTTGATACTCTGCCGGGAACTGCTTCCCCGTGTAAAAGGTCATCTCCAGGGAGGCATTGTGGGGGTTCAGGAGGACGTCGGGCGTGATGACTTTATCCTTCAACTCGGGATGTTTGCCTTTTTGCCGTGGATCCTGGTGGCCCCCCATATACCACCACGGCCAGCCGTAGAAGCCTTCCTCCTGGACGTGTGTAATGTAATCCGGAACCAGATTGTCGCCCAAAGCATCGCGCTCGTTTACAGAACACCACAGTTCGCCGGTCTTGGGATTCACCGCCAAACCCACGCAGTTCCGGATGCCATACGCGTAAACCCGCATTCCCGAGCCATCCGGATTGAACTCGAGCACGTCCGCACGATTCTTTTCGGCTGGGGTAGTATCGGGATCGTCGATGTTCGAGGCTGAACCGACGGAAACCCACATTTTCTTGCCATCCGGAGAAAACTGAAGATCACGCGTCGAGTGCCCTCTTCCTGAAGGCAGGTCGGCGAGATGTTCCGCGGGACCCCGCGCGTGCAAATCTCCGTCCCGATAGGGGAACCGCAGCACCGCGTCTGTATCGCCGATATACACCCACTGCGGATTCGGGCCGGGCGGGTAGAAGTTGATTCCAAAAGGCTGTTTGAGGCCTGTTGCAAAAACTTCCACCTGCATGGGCTTGCCAGTGTCGCTGATTCCGCGAAACACCCGGATGTCACCCGGCCTGGTTTCGGCGAGAAACACATCGCCGTTGGGAGCCGTGCGCATCAATCG
>JASHYZ010000678.1 GCA_030042795.1 Terriglobia bacterium
CACACCAGCCGGACTCAGCCAAAACGTGCGTCAGTCCAGCAGTCGGGCTGTGCTCTCAAATGGCGCGCAAGATTCGTGCCGACAAGGCGTGTACGCTGGCGTCTCTGCTGGCGCTGCCCGATGCTAGCTCGCTTCAGCGGCAAACGGCCACTCGCCGCCGCGGTGAGCGCGGATGAGATAAGCTGCGCTTCCCATCAGGAAGATGGCTCCGGCAAACATCAATGACTTGGGCGCAGCGGTGATGAGCACGTAAAGCCAGCCCGCCGTCGAGATGATTCCCGGCACCGGATAGAGCCACATCCGAAACGGCCTTGCGAGCCCAGGTTGGCGGCGCCGCAGCAAGAAGAACCCGATTGTCTGCGGCAGGTATTGGATGAGCACGCGCGTGGCGATCAGACTGCCGATCACTTCACTGAGCTTGCCCAGGCTGAAAAGCGCGGCGATAACGCCGAGCACGATCAACGACACATAGGGAAATCGCCCTTCGGGGTGGAGGCGGGCGAAGACACGAAAGAAATTTCCGTCGAGAGCGGCGGCGTAAGGAATGCGGGAATAGCCGAGCAGCAGCGAAAATACTGAGGAAAAAGCGATCCAGAGCAGCAGCGCGGTCATCACCTTGCCGGCCGCGGAGCCCTGCAAAATCTGAATGTATTCAGACGCCACAAACTTCGTCTCGAGCAAGCGCGGCCACGAGATGACACTCAGGAACGCCGACGTCATGAGCACATAGAGAGTTCCCACCGTGGCGATGGAAAGCAGGATCGCGCGAGGAATCACGCGCCCCGGATTGCGGATCTCCTCTGCGAGGTAACAGACGTTGTAGTAGCCAAAGTAGTCGTAGAGAGCATAGAGCGTGGCGTGTCCGAGTCCCGCCCAAAAAACCCAGCTCATCTGGAAAGCGCGCGGCGGGAAGGTGAAGAGCCGGCCCGTGCTGAAGTGTGGCACTCCCGAGGCGATGATCCAGACGCAGCCAATCAGCACTCCACCGGCCAGCACGACCGAGAGATTCCCGATCACTCCGATGCGCCGGTAGAGCAACGCAACCAGAAGCAGAGGGAAACAAGCGGCCATCAAGCGCTCGCCCCAAGCAGGCATTCCAGGCGCGAAGTAGTGGAAGTAACTCGCAAAGCCGATGCTGCCGCTGGCTACCGAGAGCGGAGCGGAGAACATGATCTGCCAAACCATCAGAAACGAGAGCCAGCGTCCGACGCCAGCGGGTCTGTAGGCTTCGCGCAGATAGTTGTAGCTTCCGCCCGCTTTGGGCAAAGCCGCTCCAAGCTCAGCCCAAACGAGGCCGTCGGAGAAGGCCACTGCCGCGCCGACTAACCATCCCAGCATCGCCTGCGGGCCGCCCATGGTGGCTAGCAAAAGAGGGATGGTGATGTAGGGGCCGATGCCCACCATATCAGTGATGGCGAGCGATGTAGCCTGCAAGAGGCCTAGTTCCCGCCGCAGATGCGGGGCGGCGGAGGCCGATGGTGTTGAAGGGCTAGTTATCTGGCCTAAACCAGTAGTCATTGGCGGTTCGCCAGAGCTAGTTGAGGGCACGGTGGGCGCGCGTTCGGCGCAAGTGGAGGCAAGCGATCTCCGCCGGGCAGGCTACCCGAATGGGCACCACCACTTTACCGATGCCGCGGCTGACGTAAATCTGCGTGCCGTTCAGGCGGTTCCACCCCTCGACGAAACGTTCCCCGAGCTTCGAGCGATACAGCGACCGGAAACCGGGCAGACGCACCTGCCCTCCGTGCGTGTGCCCTGAAAGCACCAGGTCAATTCCCCGCGTTGACGCCTGCCAGATGCCGAGCGGATTGTGGCAGAGGAGAATCTTAGCATCGCGCGCCGGAACGGACTCGAGAGCGGCCGGCAGATCATCCGAGTTCCACCAGAGATCATCAATGCCGATCATCCACAGCGTCTTTCCTCCCGCGTGGATGGGGTGCCGGGAGTTCCGCAGAACACGGATGCGGTGACAGCGCAGCGCGCGCGTCACCTCATCCGCATCCACCTGAAAGTCGTGATTCCCCAGCACCGCAAATACGCCGCGGCGCGCCCGCAGCCTGCCGAGAGCGCGCGCCATGGGTGCGATGTAAGCAGGCGAGAGAGTCACGTAATCGCCGGTGAGAGCCACAACATCGGGCTCCAAACGGTTCGCCAGTTGCACCGCCCGCTCCACCTCTGCCAGCGGCGTAAAAAGGCTGTGGTGAATGTCGGTGAGATGGACAATCTTCAGGCCTTCAAGAGCTGGCGGCAGGCGCTGCATCCAAATGGTGGTGTCGGTGACTTCGGGGTCAATGAGCCAGAGCGGTTGCTGCGCCGCAGGTTCCGCGCGGCTTAAAGAAAGCAGGGTGAGCGGCGGCCGACGCCGCGGCTTGCGCAGGCGCCCGGCTGAACTTCGTCGAGGATCGGATATCAACCCGGCTTCCGGCGCCGGAGCGCTGGCTCGGTCACCCGCCAGTGAACTGGCGGCCGTCGCGTGCCGATCAAGCAAGGTGATCACCCTACGGCGTTCCTGAAGCCAAGCCCGTGCTGTGAGATGCCCATTCATTTCGAATCAAGTCGCGTCGCCGTCGGGTGCCGCCACTGACGCGGGCGTCCGATCAATGCCCGT
>JASHYZ010000679.1 GCA_030042795.1 Terriglobia bacterium
CGAAGCTCATCAAGGTCGGCACGGGCGGTGCCACGCTGGTTTGCCGCCAGTAGGATTTGGTCAGCGGCCAAGCGGGCCTGAAGCTGTTGGTCGACAAAGTCAGCTTCCTTGGCTTGAGCCTGGACGGCGGAGAGAGTTCTTTGAGCCTTCGCGGAGCCTTCCGGGCCCCCCGCAGCGGCGTCTACCCGTGCTTTTGCGATCGTGGCGATCAGACCCATCACTCGCACTTGGCTCTTTTCGGCGAGCGCCACAGCCTGTCCCGCGGCCTTGTCAGCCGCCGGAATCTTACCTTGCTCTAACAACGCTCGCGCCAGGATCGCTTGGCCGTAGGCCTCATCATCCATTTGCCCTTCGCTGTGGGCCTCCTCAATCGCCGCAGGCAGCGCCGCTTGGGCGTCGGCCGCGCGTCCATCTTCGATCTCCAGTGACGCGAGATCCATCTGACTCTCGGCCACGCCGCCTTTCTCCCCGAGATCACGCCGCAGCGCTAGAGCCTTTTCGTAGTGATCGCGAGCTTCGGCCAGGTTGTCCTGCTGGAGCGCAACATCTCCCAGACCAGCTAGCGCATTCGCCAGTTGACGCTTGGTTCCAAGGCTGCTGCAGATTTTGATGGCTTGCTGGTATTTGGTGCGAGCTTCAGCCAGCTTACCTTGGTTGTAAAGCACAAGCGCGACGTTGATGAACTCATGCGCTGTACCTCCAGGGTCGCCGATTGCATCATACTTCGCGGCAGAGTCATCATACATTCGCAGCGCCGTAGCGAGATTGCCCTGGTCATAAACGACGTTGGCGATATTGTCGAGCGCCTTCGCTGCTCCCTGGTCATCACCAATCTGGCGGTAGGCGGTCAAAGCCTGCTCGAACATCTGCCGGGCCCCGTCGGGGTCTCCCTGCCGCCACCGAATTCCCGCTGTGTCGTTCAGCGAAGCGGCCACGCCAGCTTCGTCCCCGGTCTGGCGGCGCACGTCGAGCGTCTCTTCGTATTTCTTCCGGGCCTCGGTGAGGTTACCCTGGTCAGCCAGCACGTCAGCAGTTTCTTCAAGGGCGGAGGCCGCCCCTTCGAGATCGCCGCTCTGTGCAAAGGCGCGCTGAGCCTCGGCTAGAGAGCTGAGTGCCTGATCTGGCCGGCCCAGCCTCCAAACCGCCGTCGCTTCGGTCAGCCGGGCTCGCGCTACTGCGAAGTTTGCGCCCAGCGCGCGCGCGCGGGCTTCCGCCCGCATCGCCGCAACATCCTCGCGCTTGAAGTCGGAAATAGACTCCGCCCAATCCGCCTCGGCGAGATCAATTCTGGGGTCCTCGCCGATGGGTGGCGGAAGCTGGTGCAGCGCAGCAAGTGTTGCTTGCACATCGTCATTCTTGCCCGCTTCCATTTCGGCAGCCAGAAGGCCGATGCCGTAATCAACATTGTCCGGGAAAAGACCGAACAGAGTGCGATAGACAGTCAGAGCCGAGTCCCATTGGTGGGCAAGGCTTCGATACTCGCCTTCCACCACCAACCGCGTTTGGCGAGAGAGACCGCCAGACAGGTCGAAGGCCTTCTCAGCCTCAGCTCGAGCCTGGGCATCGTAGCCGAGCTTCGTGAGTGCCACAGCCAAAACCGAGTGAGCTAGGGGAAACTGCGGGTCAGCGGCCACCGTTTTCTCGAGCGAAGCTCGCGCGCCAACTGAATCAAAAGCACGGACTTTGCCGAGGCCATCCGCGTAAAGCTTGGCAACCGCGGGGTTTGAGGGTAGTTCCGCGCGCACTTCGTCAGTCTCGCGCCCGGGAACCCCAGCGACCCCCAGAGCCTGTCGCAGACGAGCGCCGGTGCGGGAAACCAAGTCAAACAAGTCCGCCTCTGTTCCGGTCTCTGCGAAGGCTGTCAGAGTCTCGCCGGCGCGGGCATCTTGCAACCTCAAGTCCAGCCGAATCCGGCCGCCATCTCCGCCAGTCTGCTCGACATACGAACCAAGCACGACATAGTCTGCGCCCAGAAGGTCCCGAATTCTGGCCAATGTGTCTGGAGCCAGACTGTCACGGTCGGCTAGCGGAAGGCTCAATTTCAGCCGGGCGATGTTCTCCCCCGGAATGGCGCGAAGTTGTTCGCCTGCCGCAAGTTCCGATGTAATCATCTCGGGCAGCGCGGTGGAAAGCCAAGTTGTGCTCTGCTGTGGGGTCAAGCTTCTGAGGTCGAGCACAGCCACCGACGGTCGGAGGCGGACGTTGAAACTGGCCAGGGATTCGTTTATCGAGATGCTGGGGGTGGCTTGCGACTTCCTGCGAAGCAGATAGATTCCCACAATCAGCAGCAGCAAAGCCAGAATCGAGCCAATTGTGAGCCAGAGGTTGCGCCGTGGCCGCTCGCCCTCGCCGGACTCGGCAACAATAGAACCCTCCGGCGGTCGCACGACGATGTGGGGGATTTCCTCCCAGCGTTCCTGCACGACGGCTGCAAACCTGTACCCACGCCGAGGTATGGTCTCGATATACGTGTTCTCGCCCGAATTCTTGCCCAGCGCCTTTCGCAGCGCCGAGATGTTTTGAGTGAGGTTGTTCTCCTCAACCACGGTATCTGGCCAGATCCTTCTCATAAGCTCATCCTTCTCGAGAATGTGCCCAGGATTCTCTACTAGCGCGAGCAGGGTGTCGAAAGCCTTGGGCGTAAGAGGAATGGGGGTCCGCTGGTGAAAAAGAAGCTTTTCACCGGTGTCAATACGGAAAGGACCGAATTCGTAGAAGCGCTTACCGCTCTGTGACTTAGATGCGTTCACAAAAGATTCACTAAACTTTCAGCATGCGCTAATTACTTTCACTAGCCAAGGCCGTAGCGTGAACGAGGATGGCGCACGGTTAGGCGCTAGCGGCTTTTGAGGAAAAGCTAAATCTTAGCGGATTGAGAGGGGCTCCGCAACGTCACGGGAATGTTACAGGACCTCAGGCTGGTTGAAAGGGCATTGCGGAGCGAGACGTAGCCGAACAAGAGGGAAGAATCTTATGGTCGCCGAAACAGGCTTTCTGGTGATCCTCGACAAGGAAAGCGGAGCAGTGGAAGGTTGGTGTGACGACCTCGACGATCTGGCGGGAATGTTACAGCCGGGGGCGGTGGCAAGAGTCTCGGCTTTTCGGCTTGGACCCATCTACCATTCGTTCGACTTGAGTGGCAGGGGTATGGCGTCCGAATCCAAGACTGACCTGCGCGCACATCTGAAGGCCGCCCTGAAACCCGCCTGACCGGGAGGGTTGGGCGGACTTGGTCCGCGGGGTGGCAGCAGAGCTACCAAGTGGAGGGAGTCGAGAATCGAGGAAGGGAGTGGGGGGAGAAGGGGGACGGCTCGCCCGCGGCCTAGACCACCGGCGAGCCGTAAATTTTACTCTCACTCCCACCCTCGGGCTTCGAGGGGAGGCCGAAGGGAGGAAAGCTCGAAATCCGTATAGTGGGCAAGGAAGCGTATGACGTACAGGCAGCACTAGTCTTAGGGCACACTAAGGGAGGGTAGCAAGATGTCAATTGGTCAGAGAATTCGTCACCTGCGCGATCAGAAAGGACTTTCGCAAGGCGACATTGAAAGACGTACGGGAATGCTCCGCGGCTATATTTCAAGAGTGGAGCACGGCCACACTGTTCCGTCTATTGAGACTTTGCAGAGATTCGCAGGGGCGCTAGACGTTCCATTATACCGGCTCTTCTACACGGCTCATGACGAGGCGCTGCCAGCCGCATCAGGCGGAAAGCCTCCAGCCACACTCGAGGAAATGGCACAAGCCTCGGGCACAGACGGATCAGACGCCAGGTTCTTGCTGCAGCTCAAAGACTTAGTTGGACAGATCGTGGAGTCGGATCGAGCCTTTCTGCTCGATTGCGCTCGCAAGCTCGCAAGCCGTTGAAAACTAAGGTGTAAAACATTCGGCCAACTGAGATCGACCGTGCTATGAGGGGTCTGGACGGTAGCAACACGCTTTACCGTCTGTCCGATCCTCGCGCATTCTTCAGGACGCTACGGCTGGCATTCTCCAAGTCACTTCAGGGCAGACCTTGCTCACACGGGTTGCCGTACCGGTCGTTTAGCTTCATCAAGGTGGCAGCGAAGCACGAACGGTGAACTCACCGTGACACCAGTTTGCCTAACCGGCGTGCTGCTTCGTCCAGTGTGGCGTCAGTCTTAGAAAAACAGAAGCGGACCTGCTGACTGCCTGCAGCGGCGGCGCTGTAAAAGCTGCTGCCAGGCACGACGGCCACGCCGATCTCACGGACCAGGTACTGCGCGAACTCGACGTCATTCGGAAATGCAAAGCCCGAGATGTCGGTCATGATGTAATAGGCGCCACGCGGCTTGTAGCACCGAAAGCCCGCAGCGCCTAGCGACCCCAGCATGAGATCACGGCGGCGCTCATAATCTGTAGACAGCCGAAGGTAGTAGTCCTCGGGCATCCGGAGGGCCGTGACGCCCGCTTCCTGTAACGGTGCCGCAGCACCGACAGTCAGGAAGTCGTGCATCTTGCGAATGGCGTTGCTCACCTCGGGCGCTGCAATGGCGTATCCTACCCGCCAGCCTGTTACGCTGTAAGTTTTGGAGAGAGCGTTCAGCGTGATGGTTCGCTCGCGCATCTCTGGCAATGTGGCCATTGATACGTGACGGGTGCCATCGTAGGTCATGTACTGGTAGATTTCGTCGGTTATCACGTAGGCGCCGGATCCCAACACGGCATCGGCAATAATGCCTAACTCTTCCCGCGAAAAAACCTTGCCGGTGGGATTATTGGGAGTGTTCAGGATCACGGCTCGCGTCCGGCCGTTTACTGCGGCGCAAAACTCATCGGGGTCGAAATTCCAGTCCGGCGGCCTGAGTCGAACGAACCGCGGCACCGACCCGCAAATGATAGCGTCCGGGCCGTAGTTTTCGTAGAAAGGCTCGAATACCACCACTTCATCGCCGGGATCGACGACGGCAAGAAGTGATGCGATCATAGCCTCGGTGGCGCCGCAGGTCACGGTGATCTCGCGCTCCGGATTAATCGCAAGGCCGGTATCATGCTCGAAGCGCTCAGCGATCGCGCGCCGGAATTCGCGTGCGCCCCAAGTGATGGCATATTGATTGACGTCGGCTGCGATGGCGCGCTGTGCGGCCTCCTTCACCTCGGTAGGAGCTGCGAAGTCCGGAAAACCCTGAGCCAGATTCATGGCGCCATGTTCCAGCGCCAGCCGCGTCATTTCGCGAATCACGGATTCCGTGAACTGGCTAGCCTTACGTGAAATGTGGTGTTCGTAGATCGGCGCCACGACTCCCATTTGCTCCTGCTTTCCGCGCACCAAGGTTCGCGATCCCAGTCCCGCGAATGTCAGAGAAACCCGCTTAAGACCTCGGACCGCACGCTTTGAATCTGGGCTTTCCGGCCATCAATTGCCGGTACACCACTTGGTCTCGCAGAATAGTTTGCACGTACGTGCGAGTCTCGGGGAAGGGAATGCTCTCCACGAAGACCACCGGCTCCAGGAACGAATGACCGTTCAGCCACTGCTTCACGCGGTCCGGCCCGGCATTATAGGCCGCCAGAGCCTGCTCGATGTTCCCATTAAATTCGTGGATCATTTCGCTGAAGAACCTGCAACCCACACGAAGATTATAACCAGGGTCAAACAGATTGCCGCTGGCGCGCCGGTGACGGCGGTTACTGCCGGGCCCCCGCGTTACCTCCTTTGCCGTGGGAGGCAACAACTGCATGAGTCCCCGCGCCCCGGGCCCGGAGACTGCCCTGGGATCAAATCCAGACTCCTGCCGGATGAGCGCCATTACAAGATAGGGATCGAGGTGGTTCGTGTACGCATTGCGCCGGACCAAATCCCAGAATGCCTCAGGGTAGAGTAAGTTCCAGATCTCGGCCGGCAGCGCGTCGAAATCCAGGTTCGCGTAATTGGGCACCGCTCGCTTGGCATGGTATGTCGCCGCCTCATACTCCTCGCGCTCGCGTTCGATTCGCGCCAGGGCCAGCCGGAGATCCGCGGATTCCTCGCTACCGGCCGCATCCTGCAGCCGCAAACGCAGGTCGTGTTCGGCCAAGTCATTAAGACCAAGAGCAGCGAGCGTCAGGGCGGGCCGCTCGTCCGCACTCGACGGTGTCAGTCCACAAAGATGAGCTTGATCAACGGCATGATCGGCCACGGAGCCTTCGCGCTCAGCAATTGCGCGAATCTCAGGTGGAAGGGAAGCGCTCTCCGGTGCCGGCGAATGCGAAGCTGTCGCGTGGGTGGCGGCGGATCCAGCGAGGCTGCGCGCGCGTTCGGATGCTCGCAGCGAGTAGTAGTTGTTCCTGTAGCGTTGCCGAAGAAGTTTGTAAATAGAGAGGGCACTCTCCGGGTGCTGGGCCTCATCCAGACGGCCCAGCCAATAGAGCGCCGCCGGAATTCTGGAGGATGAGGGATAGTGTCCTGCATAAGCCAGAAGTCTTTGCCGGGCCTCCTCGGTGTCTCCCGCCAGATAAGCTGCCCATGCCATTTCCCACTCAACCTTCTCAATCAGCTCCGAGTTCGGGCATGATTCCGCCAGCGTCTTCCAAAAGATACAAGCTCGCGCCCAGTCCACCTGGCGCAGGAAGAAGTAGGACGCCGAGTCGAGAGCCGATGCGTAAGCAGAGGACCCGGCGTGAAGCCGCGCCATCTGGTCAAGGGCTGCCAGCATGCCGCTCTCATCGCGAGCATGGGAATAAGCTCTTACCGTTAGCAGAAAACGCTCTGCATCGGCATCGCCCGCCGGCCAGCCATCGGGGGAAAGATCAGCCAATGCCTCGCTGGTGCGCCCGAGAGTGATAAGGCAACGATCGCGGCCCAAGCGCCAGTTGAAGGAGGATGCGGCGTTAGGATCATCCTTGAGAAGCGCCTGATATTCGTCGACCGCGGCTTCGGCCCGGCCCGCCTTCTCCAAGGCGCTGGCCCGCGCAGCCCGGAGGTCCGCTGGTGGTTGCGGGTAGTTCGCTCCCAAACGCAGTTGAACAGACTTCAGCAAAGTTGCGGCGGGCGCCGCCTCCGGCGCAGTACAAAACTGATAGTAGACGTCCTGCAAAGCACGCGCGGCTTCGGTGAGTTTGCCAGCCTTTTCGTAAGCTTGGCCCAGCAAGTATTCGAGAGGCGGTTGTTTGTGTAGGGCGGGCGTCGCCTGCAGCACGCGAATGGCCTCGTCGGGCTGCTCGGATTGGATCAAGCAGAAGGCGAGAAGGCGCGTGGCGTCGATACCGAGGACGCTCCTCGGAAAGAGGTCCTTGA
>JASHYZ010000680.1 GCA_030042795.1 Terriglobia bacterium
CAGGTGTAGAGGTCGCGCTCGGCCTCATAGGCAAAGGCCGCGGCACCAAAGCCCGGGTCGATCCCGGGTCGGGGCCGACTCCGCCCCCCGGCTTCCACCGTTCCGCCGATGAAGTCGATCTGCCGCTCCTCCCTCTGCAGAATGGTCTCCCGGATGCCGTAACCCGCATCGGCCACCACCTGCTGGGGAAGTTGCCCCAGGTTACGCTCCACCTCGTCCAGGACTCCGGGCAGTTGCCCTTCGTCGTTGGCCGACTGGGTCACGCTCACTCCCACGATGAGGCGGTACGCCGCGTCCGTGGAAATCTGCACATGGTGGCTGGGAGCACGGCCTCCATCGCCCTGTTTCATCATCCGTGCCTCTGGGTCCGCAGGGTGGCGCCTACGTGCCGTTGTTTGGCATGTAGGCGCCTTTTGTTTGTCTTCGGCCGCATCCATCACGAAAAGCGCGCGACGCGTGCGCCAGCCGGGAGGCCCGAAATTGCCTCTTCCCGCAGCCTGCTCTCAAAACCCTTGGCACAAATCGCCTGAGTGCCTCAGCGATGGCTATCCGCCCGATGGGAACTACATACGATCAGACGACACGCCCGCCGGGTACACCCGAGTGGGAATATGTTTGACGGCCTCGCCGATCTGCCGGCGGGCGAGGTCAAGTTCGTAGGTCTTTTGGAGGTTCATCCAGAGATCGGCGCTGGTACCGAAATAACGAGCCAAGCGCAGGGCGGTGTCGGCAGTGATCGCGCGCTTTCCGGCGATGATTTGGGAGATACGGTTCGGTGGCACCGCGAGCGTGCGAGCCAGCTCCGCGGCGGAAAGACTGATTTCCTTCAGTTCATCAGCCAGGATTTCGCCGGGGTGAATGGGCGTGCATCCCATAGCTGCAACTCCTTTAATGGTAATCGACGATTTCGACGTTTTCCGGGCCCGTTTGGCGCATCTCGGTGGCTTTGATCCCTCAAACACTTGACCTTGCTTCAGCCTCTTCCTCCTCCATGCGTGTGCCAGTTTGGCCAGTGACCGCGCGCCCGCACATAGCCGGAGTGGTGGCGAAGCTAGCAGGCGATGCGGAGTGCAAAAGGGGGTTAGGGCTCTACGCTGCCTTGGGCGGCCGACTTCGGGACGTTTGATTCGGCCCATTCCCGCCAGTGGTTCAGGTATTTGTCCCCGTTTTCCCGAAACTCACCCAGGCTGGAGTACCAAGGATTTTGGCCTGTCACTCTGGCTAGGCCTATCACGGCCCAATACTGTACCTGTTGGTCGCCATCGTACAGTGCGCGAGCCAGCGGCAGAACGCTGGTGTTGCCGCCAGTGCGGGCGAGTGCCCGAGCAGCAGCCCGCCGAGTCTCGACCGCGGGCGCAGCCATAAGGTCGCTTAAGACCTGAACAGCCGCAGGAGACCTTATGCCAGCGCCGATTCCCACGGCCAGGTTGTCAATTAGCGTCGGATCGTTCGCCGTCGGATGAAGTAGAAGACTGGCCGCTTCTGTCAAATACGTGAGGTCGTTTCGTTGTAGGAGTTCTGCCATCGAGTCAAACCGCACGACCGGGTCGGAGCGGCGCGCGGCCTCTAGCAGTGCTCCCGTAGCAATTGCGCCGGGTGTCGGCCCCAACGCGTAGACGGCCTCTCTTTGTACTTCAACCGAGGAGCGCGGAGAACTTACGGCCGCCGCCAACTCTCCGACAACGTCCTCAAAAACGTTTCCGCTCGTCACGGCCGCTCCGGGCACGGCGACTATGTAGGGATGGTACGGGTCCAGGACCCTGTAACGCCCCTCAGACTCTCGAAGAAAAAACACTCCAAACTGTTTCAGTCCGATTGGCGCGTACCACCACTGGGATGATAGCTCTGGCAGCAGGAAGTCGAATTCAACCAGCGCCCCGGCGGTTCCTTTGAAAACTCGCTCGACCCGCAGTGTTGCCGTCATAGACCGGGCTTCGACTTCGCCGCTGGGGGTCTGAATGGTTCCCGGTCCCACGTCACGGATATCAACAACTTGGCCGACAGCTACGAGACCTGCCCCGCTCGTGAGCGACTTCAGGTCGAGTGGACCAACAATCGCCGCAGTCGCATAGGCGGCGAGCCCGAGCGTGACCGCTGAAGAGAGCCAAATGCGAATGAGGAAACGATGCTTCATAGGGGTCCGTCGGTAAATATTGGCGGTGAGGTAGTGAAGATGATTCTCCCCGTAATGATGGGTCCGCCGTGGCACACGCCGAGTGTAACTCAGGCCGGCGCAAGCGACGACATAAAAGACGATGTCGGCGCCACCCAGCGGAGTTGACCGAAGAAGAGTGGCACATGCACTCCTGCCTGTGTTGATTTTGTTACACTTACTCGTGGCGCACAGCCAAGAGTGGCTGTGCCACCAGACTTTTTCCGCAACCTGCTAAGGTCTCAAATGCAGGAACTCGACGCCTCGATAAACATGAAAATCGCCGTCAAAAGTGACCAGCCGGCAGCCACTTGCCGCCGCGAAGGCTGCAAGATAAGCGTCAGTCCACTTTCCCGCACGCAAGTCAAGCTGCCCGGCCCATTGTCCCAATAACTCGTCCAAGCCGGCCGGCTCACTGAGCCAACTAACTTGAGGCAGCGCGAGCCAAGTCTTGAGCGCCTGCCAAGCCGCACCTCCAGTCATGGCCACCGCGCCGAGGATCTTGGCGTTGGTGAGGTAGCGCATCAGGGCCAGCGCGGTAATCCTGCAAAATGCCAGTTCGCCGGCGGCCTCGTCATCCCAGTAGCGCCGAGCGCGGGTATAGTGCACATGATCGGGCGCACTCAGCGGCACCCAAACGCTGGCATCAAGCAAGTCACGCATACTTGGCTTCGTCCTCTTCCTCCTCCATGCGCGCCAGTTCGGCACGTGATACCGCGGGAATCGGCACTCCGCAAGGGGGAATAATAACCGGCGGCGGACCAAGCCTCTTCCCAACAGGCTCGACGCTTGTCGAACGCAGTCCTTGCTCGATCAGCCGCTGGATTAAGTCTCGTAGTTTGAGGCCGTTCAGCCCTGCGCGGGCCTTCAGCGCCCTGTATAGGTCGTCGGGAATGTCGATTGTCGTGCGCATATAATCATTTTGATGTTTTTATGAATAGATGTCAAATTGGTGCGCTGCCCAAAGCCACGAGAGTGGCGAGTGAGAGAACGATTGGTGTTTCCCGCACGCACACCAGTGAAGTTCCTGGCTGACATGGGGATGTGTCGCCATGCCCCCGTTGCTTTTGCCAAGCAGCTTGACTACTCTGTAGACGACCCTGGGAAGGCGCCAAACCGATGGACATTGAAAAGACGCTTGAAACAATAACCCAAAGCCTGGCCGATAGCCGGGCTGCCCAAATTGCCTTTGAAGAAGAGTCGCAGAAGACCTGGCAGAAGATCGACAACACCATTGCATTCCTCACCGAACACCAGGCCCTTTTTGACGA
>JASHYZ010000681.1 GCA_030042795.1 Terriglobia bacterium
GGCGAGCGGGTGGGCAACGGACGATTTCGACGTCGCGGCCGAGAGCGTTCAGAAAGCTCATCAGGCGCTCGACGGAGAAGCTTTCCAGGCGATAGTTCTTGAGCGCCAAGACCCTAGTGCGAAACACTATCAGTGCTAATCCCGAACAGACCACTTCTCCTGGTGTCTGATAAGTGCCGACTCGTGCAGCCATTTACCGGATCAAGAAAGTCTGCCTGATCGGCCCTCCAACCGATGATGTCAAATAGTCCGTCGCTGCTGTCGTACACATATCCTTGGGAGTAGCTTTCCGGTCCGGGACAGAGCTCGCATCGCGTCACGGCGAGGCAGTTGCCTTGGCTGTCGTAGTAAACCGGGTCCGTCGTGGCGCCGGCAACGTGCTGGTTCACGCAACCGCCAGCGATCTGGCCGCTGCCCGTGATCTGCGACAAAAACATCCAGCCTTGCGTTGCCGACGGATTCTTGCTTGCCGCATCATCGTTGTCGCAGAGCCAGGCCGAGATGGCGGTTTGCGGGTAAGATTGGTTTCCGTCGTCGTATCCGTAAAGATAGTCGGTAAGGCTCATCGCCTCCCAGTGGGTGTGGGCAGTCTGTGAGGTTGGTTGCCCCGCGAGGGCGCAACCGCTGTAGCCCGTAAAGGTGAGCAGTTTCGACTGCTCGCCGGTATACGCTTCGATGCCCGTCCAGGTCGCAACGCTCGGGTTACAGCCGAAGGCGCCAGACGGACAGATATCGTCGTAGGGTACCTGGGTGAGGCTGCCGTTCGAGTAAGGAACAACGCAGCCCTTCTTCAGATCGGTCAGGTTGACGCCCGCTCCCAGACTTACCTTGTCGAGGTAGTCGCCGGCTCCGTAAAACGTCAGCGCATTGGCGATTTGACCGGCGCCTTCGCTGGCTCCCTCGGCGCACATACCAGCCGTAGCCGTCTTGTTCGCGTCGGCGACGTAGTATTGAGTGTAGAAATAGTTTAGAAGCGTTCCAGGCCGGCAACCCGCCAGCTTGTAACTTCCGCCGTTGGGCCACAGTGTAGAGGTGATGTCCACCGGCATGGTGCCGACGGAACCTTTGCCTGCCCAAGCCCCGTCCCAGGCAAACGAGATGGTACGGAAGCCCGCCTTGTAAGCCGCGGTCAGCAGCGAGTTGCTCAGATATTGCGCGGAGACTTTTTCGCCCCGGTCGGTAGAGGGCACGAAGACGACGGTGCCGTTAATGTTCGCAACGGACGGAGTGCCCACGCCAAACGTGGTTCCAATATCGGGAATGCGCTCTGACGGACAACTGACCACCGCGTGATAGCAAGTTGTATTCGTCGGCCACGTCACAGTGTAGGTGGCGCCGTTCACAGTGGAAGGGCAACCGTTGCTGTCGAGAGGCCCCCAAGTGGCCGGGGGAGGATTGCTACCGTCGGGATAGTCGATGGTGACGGTGCCAAGCTGGTGCGACTTTGAAGCCGCATCGGCTAAGCCAACCATGAGCAGAGTAGCCAAAGTGACCGTCAAAAGGCACTTGCAGGTAACGTTGCCGCCCATGCCGGATTGAAATTGTATCGAGCTGTTAGCGCGCATAGGGACCTCCTCGTTAAGAGCCCCCGCGGTTGTCCTCCGTAGAATCCAAAATTGCACGACGATGGATGCTTATGTCGTGACTCTAAACCGGAATTTCATTATGGGCTCCGAACCGACGGACAACGTACCACCGAACTGCCACAAAGGCAACGACCATCCAGTTCTTCGAGAGTGCCACCGAACAGGCCCCAGGCTGAGCCTCCCAAGACCCGATTTAGCCCTCCTTTGACCGATTCTTCCGAATATCCGCAGACATCATAAGACCACGTCTGCGCCACCCGACCTTAGGCGGTCAGAAAGGCGCTGACCACGTCTACCTGCTTAGCGCTTTGCTCCCACTGGCCAGTGTGTGAAAATGCCAATGGACGATCCGGTTTGGAGAGTGAGGGGAGCGAATCCTTGAAATACGTCCTGGCGCTAGATCAAGGCACCACCAGTTCCCGAGCAATACTTTACGACCGAAGCGGCGCTATCTGTGGCTTGGCGCAACGTGAGTTCGAGCAGATTTACCCGTCTGCCGGTTGGGTTGAGCATGATCCTGAAGAGATTTGGACGTCGCAGATCAGTGTTGCCGTTGAGGCGCTGAGCCGCGCCGATGCCCACCCGCGAGACATCGCCGCCATCGGCATCACCAATCAACGCGAGACCACTATCGTCTGGGAGCGCAAAACCGGCAAACCTATTTGCAATGCGATTGTGTGGCAGGACCGGCGCACGGCAGGTATCTGCCAGCAGCTTCGCGAGCGGGGCCTTGAAGAAACTATCCGGCAAAAGACTGGACTCGTGATCGATGCCTATTTTTCCGCTAGCAAGATCATGTGGATTCTCGAAAACGTGAAAGGCGCGCGGCAGAAGGCCGAAGCCGGCGAGCTCGCTTTTGGAACTGTGGACAGTTGGCTGATCTGGAAGCTGACCGGCGGGAAGCTTCATGCCATTGACGCCAGTAACGCCTCGCGAACCATGCTCTTTAACATTCATGAGGGTGTGTGGGACCGCGAGCTGCTAGGCGCACTCCGGATTCCAGATTCCCTGCTGCCCGAGGTGCGCTCTTCGAGCGGTGAATATGCGCAGGCTGCGCCCGACTCGGCCCTCGCCGGAGTGCCCATCGCTGGAGTAGCGGGAGACCAGCAGGCAGCTTTGTTCGGGCAAGCGTGCTTCAGTCCGGGTATGGCCAAATGTACCTATGGAACCGGGGCCTTTTTGTTGCAGACCCTCGGCGAAGAGAGTAAGGAATCCAGGAATCGTTTGCTGACCACAGTCGCCTGGAAAAGGGATGGCAAACTCGAATATGCCCTGGAGGGCAGCGTGTTCGTTGCCGGTTCGGTGGTGCAATGGCTCCGGGACGGACTCGGCATTATTCGTGCTTCGGGCGATGTCGAAGGGCTGGCCTTGAGTGTGCCGGATAGCAGCGATGTTTACATGGTTCCGGCTTTTGTTGGCCTCGGGGCGCCGCACTGGGACCCACATGCGCGGGGCATGATTATCGGAATCACGCGCGGAACTAAGGCTGGGCACATCGCGCGCGCTGCAATCGAAAGCGTTGCTTATCAGGTGGCCGATCTGATCGATGCCATGGAACAAGACTCCGGCATTCCGCTTGAGGTTCTACGGGTGGATGGCGGCGCGGCACGCAACGATACCCTCTTGCAGTTCCAAGCGGACCTGCTGGGTATACCCGTGGTGCGCCCTGCGCACACCGAAACGACAGCGCTGGGGGCGGCATTCCTCGCAGGTCTCGCCGTTGGGTTTTGGAAGAGCCCGGAGGAGATTCAGGCCCATTGGAAAGTGGACAAGGAGTTTCGTCCTCAGAGATCCAAGACGGAAATGGGCAAACTCCTCAGCCGCTGGCACGAGGCGCTGGAGCGAGCAAAAGCATGGACTAAGGACGAAAACTGAAGACGTGGAAGATAGCATTTTTACAGCATTTCTAACGTCCACTCTCTTCCCCGGACGCGAAGATTTTCGCCTGCCCGGAACAGACCCGATGCAGATGGTGGCGTCTCCGTGTTACTAACGTCCACTTTCTTCTCGCGCCACGAAGATTTTCGTCTTGTGCTTGAATGCAGCTCGCAACCCTCCGTGCCCTCTGTGGCCAAAAGCCTTCAACACTGAGGCCACAGAGTCTCCGTGAACTCTGTGTTGAGAGGCTTCTAGGCACAGAGAGCGCCGAGGACTTCAGTTTGATTGCTGTTGAGCCGCGTTGGGTCTTGGGGCCTTGTTGGTACGCGAATATTTTCACATCCAGGAAGAATGGGCGAGGTTCTGTTACCGGAGAGAAGCCTGAAATGACCCGGCCGGAAATGCTCAATCGGCTCCATTCGCACGCTGTGGAATGGGACGTGATCATTGTGGGCGGCGGC
>JASHYZ010000682.1 GCA_030042795.1 Terriglobia bacterium
GTGAGCTGGGCTCTCCTGAGACGACGCAAGGACCTTCCCCTCTCCCACATGCGTCTCATCGCGGTGGCGCTGCTTGCCGTGCTCCTGCCCGCCGTGGTTCTTCTAATCTTTCAGTACCGCTCGCTTTCCGCCGTCGAACACGAGACTCGGATTGCCGTGCAGGAGAGCCTGCGTGAGGCGGCCGAAGGAGTCGCATGGAGTGTGCAAGGTGACATGGAGCGTGTGGCTGAAGAGGTCCTGCTCCCTGTGCCACCCAGGTTCTTCGTTCAGAAGCAGGCGCCTTGGACGGAGCAGTCTGCCCAGGAGTTGTTCCAGAGGCGCCCTGAAATCAAGCAGCTTTTTCTGATTGTCAATGACCCCAAGTCGGAATGCGATAGCGTCGCTTACGTCTACGCTCGGGACAGGATGTGCGATCTGCCGAAGTCGCGCTGGTCCCAACTTCCTGACATTCACCAGGCGATTGAGGCGCACGAGAAGGGTGATTTGGTGCTGTTTGGGGCCACCGCACCAGGGGCGCGAAGCCGCTTCTGCTACTGGCAGGAGGGAGAATGCCCTGCAACGGAGGCCGCGTACGTGAGCTATTGCCTCATGGAACCCGGAAGCGATCGCGAGGTCGGGTTCGTCGGAATGCGGCTCGACATGGCGGAAGTCCGTCAGCACTACCTGCCTCGCATGATCTCAAACCTGTCGCATAACCACATGCACGGTCCAGCGGCCGCAGACCTCGTTCTTGAGGTGCTTGATCCGAAAGGCAAACCGATCTTCTCGAGCGCGCCGGGGGTGGCGCATCAGGCGGCGCGCGCCAGCTTGGCACCCGTTTTTCCCCAATGGGAGGCGACGGCTGGATTTCGAACCACGGATATCGATGCGCTGGCGCGCGCTAGCTTCGAGAAGGGACTTTGGTTCACCGCGCTGGTGGCAGCGGTGCTCCTGGCGGGAATTGCCATGATTGTGCGCGCCGCCATGCGCGAGCTGAAGTTGGCTGAGGTGAAGCAGACCTTCGTTTCCAACGTCTCGCACGAGTTGAAGACGCCGCTCGCGCTCATCCGGCTCTTCGCGGAGACCCTTGAGCTGGGCCGCGCCAAAACCAGCGAGAAAGCCCAGGAGTATTACCACATTATTCATCACGAGAGCCGCCGGCTGTCCCAACTGATCGACAATATTCTGGATTTCTCGCGCATCGAGGCCGGCAGCCGCGAATATCGCTTCGTCAATGTGGATCTGGTGGAGGTAGCCTGTGCCGTGGTGGCGAGTTACGAGTACCAGATTCGCGCCGCAGGCTTCGAATTAGTGACTCATTTTGAGCCCGGCGTTCCCCGCGTGCACGCTGATCCGGATGCGATTTCGCAGGCGATCCTCAACCTGCTAAACAACGCGGTGAAGTACTCTGACAAAACCCGGCAGATTACCGTCACTGTGCGGGCGGCGGGGTCCATGGTGCTGGTGGACGTCGCCGACCGCGGCATCGGCATTCCCGTGTCGGAACAGAAGCGGATCTTCGAAAAGTTCTACCGGGTCAGCACCGGCCTCGTCCATGAGACCAAAGGAAGTGGGTTGGGGCTGGCGCTGGTGAAGCACATCGTGGAGGCGCACCACGGCAACGTATCGGTAGAAAGCGCTCCCGGCAAAGGGAGCCGGTTCACCATAGCGTTGCCCGCTCCCGTGGAGCCGCCCGACGAGTCCGCCGAAATAGAACCTGAAGGAGATCTCGTTGCCCAAGGTATTGATCATCGAGGATGAGCCTGACCTGGTGATGGGGCTGAAGGACAACTTCGAGTACGAAGGCTACCAGGTGTGCGCCGCCTATGACGGCGAAACGGGCGTGGAATCCGCGTGGCGCGAGAATCCGGACCTGATCCTGCTGGATGTCATGCTTCCCCGTATGAATGGCCTCGACGTGTGCCGCCAGTTGCGCCGCCGAGGGATGGAAACACCCATCATCATGCTCACGGCGCGCAGCGCGGAAATGGACAAGGTAGTGGGGCTTGAAGTGGGAGCCGACGATTACATCACCAAGCCGTTCGGCCTGCGCGAAGTTCTGGCCCGCGTGCGAGCCGCCTTGCGGCGCTCGCAGGGCCAAGTGACGGAGCTAGACGCGTGCGAGTTCGGGGACGTGCGCGTGAACTTCCGCAAGCATCAGGCCACCAAAGCAGGCTCCGCGCTTGACCTCTCCCCGCGCGAGTTCGCAATGCTACACTTCCTGGTTCAGCACCGCGAAGAAACCGTTACCCGCGAGCAGTTGCTGGATGAAGTTTGGGGGTTGGACAACTATCCCTTCACCCGCACGGTGGACAACCACATTGCCAAGCTGCGGCAAAAGATTGAGGGCTCTCCTTCCGAACCCCGCCACATCATCACCATCCATCGCGTCGGGTATAAGTTCATTCCCTGATTCATCGCGCCAGCTCGCCAAGCTAGCCTGATTGGGCAGAGATCCGCTCCGGCCCGAGCGCATTCGGGGGTTGCTTGGCACGAAGGTTGGCAGTGTGGGCAATTTGACGTAGGGGCGGCCCTTGGAGTCTGTGTGAAAACTCGCGCTTGGCGATTGTCCAGGATGGACCCCCGCTTCGCGGGGGTGACAGTGTTGGACTTAAACGCCCTATTCCGACTTCGTCATCCCCACGAAGCTTGTCCCCGCGAAAGCGGGGAGCGGGAATCCACGAGCTTTCACACAGACTCCAAGGGCCGCCCCTACGTCAAACTCCACTATACGAAGGCTTGCAGACTGCCTGCCTGCTGTGCTATACAAGTAGCCATGCGGGTTTCTATCACCACTCAGCCCAGCATCGCCACCACGGGGCCGTCCGGTCTCTGTTGCTGTTGTTGTTGAAGCCTGCCTATCGCTAAGCTTTTCCTTCAGCTCTTTCTTTCAGTGAAACTTAAACAGGAGGATTTACATGGGAAATTACAAGCATCCCGAAGTTTTGGTGAGCACGGAATGGGTCGCAGCGCATACGAGCGATCCGAAAGTGCGTCTCGTCGAAGTGGACGTTGATACCACGGCTTATGAAAAGGGGCACATTCAGAACGCTGTGGGCTGGAACTGGACTACTCAGCTTCAAGATAACGTCCGCCGGAATCTGCTGGGCAAGCAGGAATTTGAGCAACTGCTCAGCCAGTCCGGCATCGCCCCGGATACCACCGTGGTGCTCTATGGTGACAACAACAACTGGTTCGCGGCGTACGCTCTCTGGCAGCTCAAGTACTTTGGGCACGTGGACGCCCGGCTGATGAACGGAGGCCGCAAGAAATGGGAGCTCGAGGGCCGTCCCTTCACCACCCTCGTG
>JASHYZ010000063.1 GCA_030042795.1 Terriglobia bacterium
CCTCCCCCCAAGCGTCGGGTGTTGGGTCTAAAATCGCCTCCCGTTACGGCCTCGCGATGCGGGGCCGCAACAAGAGATCGCTTCTACAAGTGCACGCTACGTTCCAATGCCCGCCGGTGTTTGAATCAGAGCAGACAATGTCGGTAACAAGCTCATTTACGGTCAGTTGCCGGTCTGGCGGGTGGCGAGAACCCGGGATCATAAGACGAGTGAGGTCTTCACATTCTGGTATTCCAGCAGGTTTGGCTACGTGAACTTGTATCCCGCTGAGGCCTCGGTGCCTTGAATTTTGGCTTTGCTTCTGGCGACGAAGGCGTCGAGTGCCACAATACAAGGCTGAGGTGACCGGGGACTCTCCTGAGGCGCATCAGCGGGACCACAACCTCGCCGGCGTTGAGCACAGCGGGCGATTGACGCAAGGAACTGCATCTGACGAGCAGAAGCTCGGCGGCATCCAATCCTGAGAGTTATGGGCTCACTATGATTGATATTCACTGCCATCCGCTGCCTGGCGTGGACGATGGCGCGAAGACGGCAGACGAGGCCGTCGAAATGTGCCGCATGGCGGCGAGTGACGGCATTACCCATATCGTGGCCACGCCGCACTGCAACTACGATTACCCCTTTCAGCCGAACGTGAACCAGGAAAAGCTAAGCGAACTGCAGGCCGCCGTCGGGCAGGAACCTAAACTTCTTTTGGGCTGTGATTTTCACCTCTCATACGACAACATCCGCGAGGTCATAAAGGATCGAGGCAGCTTTACCATCAACCGCACGCGCTACCTTCTGGTGGAGTTCGAGGATCAGTTTATACCGGAGAACATGGACCATGTCTTTTATGATTTGCAAGTGGCGGGTCTCGTCCCGATCTTGACACATCCCGAACGAAATCCTGTGTTGCAGCGCAAGCCGGAAATGGTTTATCAGTGGGTCACACACGGCTGCCTGGTGCAAGTTACGGCCCAGTCCCTCACCGGACGCTTCGGTTCTACTGCTAAGCGGCTTTCAGAAATGTGGCTTGCGCGCAACCTTGTGCATTTCTTCGCTTCGGATGCGCACGACACCAGGCGCCGTCCCCCGTTGCTTTCGACGTGCTACGATCGAGTCGCGGCTCAGAAGGGCGAGAGTGAGGCTGAGCGCTTATTACGGCGCAATCCGGCGGCAGTGATCGAAGACAAGCCCTTGCCTCTTGGCCCCGAGCCACTCGCTCCTCAACCCACTAAGAGGTGGTTCTCCTGGCTGCGCCGGTCTTGATCGGTTGCCGATCGAGGCTTTCACTATCGGGACACCGACCGGGTGGCGCATACATGCTGTCGTTTGGCATGTATGCGGATTATTTGGAAGCTGTTGTTCGAGGTCGCAGACAATCGCGTGAAGGTGGGCTATCTCGACGTGAGAAGCAGAGAGGTTGGTGAGGCCTGATAGAGTTTCAGGATGCGCGAAGCGCCATGGAGTGCGGCGGCTTGACGCTGCCTTGAAAGAGGGTGAGGAAATTGAACGAAGGCGGCGTCAAGCCGCCGCACTCCATGGCGCTTCGCGCATTCCCACAGGGCTTTCACTTCTTCGATCTCTCTTATGCTGATCGAACCAAGCTTTTACATTTCCCGCCCTGGCAGGACGGGTCGGTTGAAGAATTCAAGTGCGCCGAGGTTTTTCAGTACGTTCCCGGCAAGAAGCGCCTTCCGTTCATGGAGGACCTCTATCGGGTGCTGGCACCTGAAGGCAAAGCAACCATTCTGACGGCCTACTACGCATCTGCCATGGTCTTTGCCGACTACAAAGTTGAATGAGCGCTTGTCTGCGAGCAAAGCTTCCTCTTTTTAACAAGAAGTGACGCGGGCTAACAATATCACCGCGCCCATCAAATGCGACTTCGAGTTTGGCTACGGATTCGCCTGGTCGCCGGGGTTGCGGTGCGCTCGACGGAAGTGCAGGCCGAATTCTTGAAGTCCCGCCTGAACGTCGCCCAGAAATTGCAGGCGGTGCTGACGAATGCCAAAGGTTAATCCGTCCAGCGCATGACGGGTCCGAAGCAGCAAGGGTAGCGCATCTGCTACGTCGGACGTCGGCGTTGTGGACCACGTTCTCCGCACAGACGCTCGGGACTGTGCCCTTCGATTAAGTCGATGAACTAATCGCGGTTGGGTCCTTACCGCTTGGGCGCTGCGCGAGAAGCGATCAGGCGCGCACATCCTCGCGCACAGTAGCCGGCATGATCCGGCGAACGCGTTCCATCACATCTTTATTCTGGATGGCCTTCTTCAAGTCATAGTCAGCTTGCAGGCGCATCCAAAATTCAGGAGTACTGCCCAACAGCCGGGAAATCCTGAGACACATCACAGCGGACAGCGGCTTCCGTTCCGCCAGAATATCGTGAAGCATCTGCCGCGATACTCCCAAAGCCTTGGCGGCGTCGGTGACGGAGAGGCCAACTTCAGGAAGAATATCCTCTCGGAGGATCTCGCCCGGATGCACAGCCGGCAATCGGTTCTTTCGTTCCATGCCTTCTCCTCTAATGGTAATCCTCGAAATCGACATCTTCGGCATCTTCACCGGACCAGGCGAACGTAATCCGGTAGTTTCCGGTTACTCGCACGGACCATCTCTGCGGTCTGCCGCGCAAAGCGTGGAATCGGTACCCTGCCACATTCATGTCCTGAGGTCCGCTGGCCACTTCGAGGGACTGTAGGATACGGATGCACTTTCTGACGTATTCAGCGCCCATGCGTCGTGTCGTGCCCCTGAGGTAGAGCTCCTCCAGACCCTTGTGTCTAAAACTGGCGACCACTTTTCCGACTGTAAACTGAAAGGCTTACACTGTCAAGCCGTGCTCGGTATTTTTTGTCAGGCGGACACCCAAGCCAATGCGTGTTAGTGCCTTCTACTCACGGGCGTATTTCACGGAGCACCCGTAGGGGCGCGTCGCTGAAACTTCCACCGGCTGGCCCGCCATGGCGGCCGTCAGCGCGGCGTCAACGTAGTTGTGAGCGCTTGCGACGTCTGCGGCGTCCGTAGTGGGTTTGTCGTCAATCGCGCCGTCATAGATGAGCTTGCCCGTCGGATCGATCACGAACATGTGCGGCGTGGTCTTGGCTCCGTAAAGCCGCCCCAACTTGCCCTCGGGATCGAGAAGGACGGCGGTAGGCGCGGCGTGCACTTCCTTCACGTAAGCGTTCTCCTCATCGGCCGTCACGTAGCCCTGCGTACCGGGCGCGGACGAAATCACCGTGAACCATTCCACGCCACGCGCCGTCCACTTCTGCTGCAAGCGCTCCATGTTGCCGCTCGCATAATGTTTGTGGGTATAGGGGCAGTCGCGATTGTGCCACTCCAGCACCACGAATTTGCCGCGATAGGCTGACAGCGTATGAGATTGGCCGTTGCTGTCTGTGGCGGTGAAATCCGGCGCGGTGTCACCTACGTGTACAGCCCAAAGGGGAATGCTGACCACAAGAAGAGCAGCGATGATGAATACATTTCTATGAGCTTTCATGGCTTGACCTCGCTTTCACTGCGGCCGTCACCTGGTAAGCGCGGCCACCGTCAATCACCAGCACGCCCCGGAGCTGTCGCACCGGTTTCAGCAACTGGTCAGATTTGTGAACGGTCAGCTCAATTCCCGTGGCCAACGGGACGGAATTCTGCGGCTGCGCGTTCTCCACCTGGTTAAAGTCCAGCGGAAAAAAACTGGCTTGCCGGACCTTGCTTCCGGCGCTCAGCCGAATGCAAAACACACTGCCCTCGTCTTCCGCGCTCACGCGCCAGCCGGTGGGCAGAGGCCGCGGCAGGTCGTGGCGGGCGGTACGAAACAACTCTCGCGCCTGCGCATCTTGATGCGGTGCACCGCGCTGCACCGGCAGGTCGACAGACACCGCGGATTTTGCCGGGATGCAAACGTTGCTGCAAACCAGCCAGGAGACATCCGCCGAAAGTGTCACTTTTTGCCCGTTAACCTCGGAAGGGACACGGACGGGAACGATCAGCAGAACGCGGTCTTGATATCCGTAATCGGTGAGTGGCCCGTTCACCAGGCGCTGAGGCGTGGGCCATTCAAGGTCTGCCGCCTGGAAGCCTGGAGGCAGGCGCCACGTGACGGTCGGCGGTTCGCCCGAATCACCGGGGTTGATCCAATAGATGTGCCAGTGAGGCTCGAGATCGAACAGAAGGCCTAGCTCCAATTGCCCGCCAGGCTGAAGGGTGAGAACGTCTGAAATCAACTGGAGCTTGGTGTGTGGGCCAGTGGCTGTGGGAGCCGCGTGCGCCTCTGCAACGGGGACGCCCCTTCCCCAGATGAAGCACAGCAAAACTGCCGCCACGACGCCGGTCCGCATCTCGGTTCCACCTGCCTGATAGTGCCTTCTTCATTCGACGCAAGCTGTCGTCCCTTGGTTTCCGTGCGGTTCCACGCCAGTGCTCAACTACAAGTCTTTCCACTCTTGGAGGGCATCGGTGAAAGGGCGGGTCTGAAAGCCCCGCCTGCACGGGCTGGAAGCCCGTGCTACGTGGCATGGCCATCCTGGCCATGCGGTGAATGTAGAAACTTCAGAGCGGAGCTTTTAGAATCTGTGTGAGAACTCGGGTGGCGCTGCCGGGCAATGGATCCCCGCTTGCGCGGGGATGAAGCCACTGAGCTGAGGTTATGTCGGACGATTTCACTCCCGTGAAGCTTGTCCCCGCGAAAGCGGGGAGCAGGAATCCACGAGTTTTCACACCGACTCTTTTAGCCCCGCCGAGATTGTGGACAGCTCCCCTTTTGTCTGGCGCTGCAGAAATCGAGGCTATACTTCGCCTCGCCGCGCGGCGGCGCCAATCCGGTCGGCAGCGCGGAAGGCCAGCGCCTGAATCGTCATGGTGGGTTGGCCGCGGCCGGAGGTCACGAAGCTACTGCCGTCACAGAGAAAAAGGTTGGGCACGTCATGCGTGCGATGATCGGCATCGATGACCGATGATTTGGGATCGTTTCCCATGCGGCAGGTCCCCAGCAGATGCACTGCGTGCGTCTGCTCTCGAATGGGCCGCACCCACACTTTGTTGGCAGGTGAGACGGCCAACAGTTCGAGCGCCCGATCTTGCAGGTACTTCACGGTCTGGAGGTCATCCGGATGATCCTTGTAAGTCATACAGAGCGCGGGCAGGCCCCACGCGTCCTTCAGGTCAGGGTCAAGCGAAAAGCTGTTGTTCTCGACCGGCAATGAAGTGGCGTGGCTCGACACGAACATGCAGTGTGAGAAGGACTCGGCCAGCCAGCGCTTGTAAGCGGCACCCCACCGCGGTATTTCCGTGGGCACGGAATTCGTCGCGTAACCAATAGGAGTCTGTCCGAAGCGCGCGTCGAGTCCTCCGCCGCCATAAAAACCCAGCTTAGGATCAATCTCGTAGAAGTCATGGAGCACGCGGCCCACGGCAGCGCCTTTGTACTCGTTGAGCGGTTCGTCGAAGGTAGCGAGCACCGTACTGAAGCCGTTGATCATCAGGTGTTTTCCTACAAACCCGCTGGAGTTCGCGAGGCCGTCGGGAAAACGCGACGAAGCGGAAAGCAGCAGCAGGCGCGGCGTCTCGGCGCCGTTGGCGGAGAGGATTACAGCGCGCGCCTTCTGAAAGTGCTGGCGGCGATCCCGATCAAAATAGGCGACGCCTGTGGCGCGGCCGTGGCGATCAGTCTCCACCTTGAACGCGTAGCTTTCGGTGCGTATTTCGCAGCGGCCGCTCTGCTGCGCCAGGGGAACCATGCTGGCCAGCGAACTGGACTTCGCCCCCACTTCGCAACCGAAACCCAAACAGCGCCCGCAGTAAATGCAGCCTGCCCGTCCACGGTAAGGCTGCGAGAGAATGGCCATCGGCGCAGGGAACGGATGCCAACCCATCTTCCGCGCAGCACGCTCAAAAATCACGCCCGATGACTTCGGCGGCAGCGGCGGCAAAGGGTAGGGTTTCGAGCGATAGGGGTCAAAGGGACTGGCTCCCGCGAGACCCGACACACCCACTTCCCACTCAACCTTGGTGTAATAGGGTTCCATATCGGCGTAGGTGATCGGCCAGTCGGCAAATCCCGTGCCCGCCACCGGCCCGCGGCGGCTACGCTCTATGAAGTCGATTTCGTGGAAGCGCCAGTAATTGGCCGTGAAGTGGACTGAGCCCCCTCCGACGCAACGCCCGTAGATTGCCGAAAATTGCTTTACAGCCTTG
>JASHYZ010000683.1 GCA_030042795.1 Terriglobia bacterium
AGAAGCTTGGAGACCAAAGCCAGGATGTTCGCTCCCTCCGCCCGGGCCACCTACGAGGCCAACGAGTCCCTCTGTTCCTGGATGTTGGACCCTCTTGCAAGCTGGACTCAAGCAGCGTACGGCGACCGTGCCTTTGACGATGCAGCGAAGGGCTACGCAAGGTACTGCCTGGGAGTCTGGAAGTCCCAACAGCTGTACGAACAGGCCGGGCACTACACGCCCGAGTCGATGCCGGACCTCATCGCGGAGGTCTATGACGACGAAGGTTACATGGTTCCCTACATGTGGGCTGCGGTTTTGATTTATCCTTTCTGGCCATCCATGATTAGCCACATCGCGCTGTACCGGGACGATTTTCTGAAACCAGTGCCGGCGGGTGCGAGAGTCCTGGAACTGGCCTCTGGTCATGGAGTGCTGAGTTTGTTGGCAGCCGAGACGCGGCCCGACATCCAATTGGAGGGCTTCGACATTAGCGCGCCGGCCGTAGCTGTGGCCAATCGGCTTCTCCGCGCCTCCGGGCACGATCAGCGCGTCTCCTTTGGGGTAAAGGACGCCCTTAAATTGAACGTGACCGAGAGCGGCGGAACCTATCAAGGAATTATTGCCGCCATGCTTGCCGAGCACTTGCAAGACCCGCGGCCTTTGTTTAAGGTGTTAGCCCACCATCTCGCCGCCGACGGACTTGCCTTCTTTAGCACCGCGCTGGAATCGGCACAGCGTGATCATACTTTTGAGTTTCACGACGAGAGTGAGCCTGTGAAAATGGCCGAAGAAGTAGGCCTCCGAGTCACGCGGCTGGTTTGTGATGCGGGCACTCCCGTCCCAGGTGGCCGCTTCCTTCCACGCGCTTTGGGAATGGTGCTGCGCCGGCGTTGAGACCGACGATGGGATTGCTGCAAGACCAATTACTAGCCGCAGGAATCGTGGCCGAGCCCGGGACGTCCGGCGGTCTACTCATAAGCATGACTTTTGAAGAGGTGAAGGCGCATCTAAAGCAGAGATTCCCCTTCATTATGGTGGACCGGGTGTTAGAGCTGGAGCCCGGAAAGCGCATCAAGACGCTGAAGAATGTTACCGGTAACGAGATTCAGTTCCTCGGTCACTTTCCCGATTTTTCTATAATGCCCGGGACCTCGATTATCGAAGCAATCGGACAAAGCGCTTCGATCCTGTTTAGCTACACCACGCGCAAGGGTATGAACCCGAGTGAGTTCATGGCGCTCGCGACCGTCAACGACATGAGGTTTTTGGTGCCCGTGCTTCCGGGTCATACGATGATGATCGAAGTGAATGTTGTCAAGATGACACAGGAGGCCGCCTTGGTTGAGGGAGTCGTCCGCGTGAACGATGCCGTGGTGACGCGTGGCAAGCTGAGCTTCGCCCGGAAAGCGGTGTGAGTCATGCGCGGTCATGATCAGCGAGGTCGGCAAGACCCCGAGCGAGAGTTAGGCTCGGAGCCTCAAGTAGGTCCACAGCTGAACAAACGTATGCTGACGATCAGGTCAAGATACCGACCGAGCACATATGTGGGCGTGCTCAAGACGATTTTGCGCATGAACAGTATCTTGCACTTGATGGCCCGAATTCTGCCGGGCGGTTTTAGCGTGAGGCCATTTCTTCATAGACTGCGCGGGGTCAAGATTGCCCCAAACGTGTGGATCGGCGATGACGTCTACATTGATGAAGACTGTCCCGAAACTGTGGAAATTCATGATGGCGTGGCGATCGCAACTCGGTGCACTATCATCGGTCACACTAAGGGTCCTGGCAAAATCATCCTTGAAAAGGATGCTGCAATCGGTGCGGGTTGCACCATCGTCTGTGGATCCGGACAAACATTGAGGATCGGCGAAGGGGCCGTGATTTCCGCGGGCTCAACGGTCTCGCACAGTATCCCACCCTTTACCCTGTGCGGTGCGCCCCGGATTAGGGCATTTGGAAAGGTAACCGCGGCCTTTCGCCTTGCGACGACGTTCGAGGAATTCAGGCGTGCTGTGGAGCCCATGAGAGCAAAGAATGGGCGGACAAGGCATGCTTGAGAGACGCAATCGTAGGGTCCTGGGCTAACTTCCGTCTTTGGACAGCATGCTTTGCAACGCGTCTGTTAAGAATTCGACTTGAGCGCTTGTCGTGCAAAGCCACGCGTCGCTAACCCCATGGGGCTCGACTTGACAAGCCGTCCGTGGCGGTTAACGCAAGATCTAGTCTTATGAATCGACCAATGTTTACCGAAAACTCTGAGTTCCCCTTCCGTCGCTCATCTCACCTTGCTATCTTTCGATGCGACTGATTCCCCCTGCTGAACTTCCAAGGATGCGCGGGCGAGACTAGACTGGCTAGATGACGACCTTAAACTTTGGCAGTGAATTCCGTTTTGTCGCTGCCTTTGAATAACTCAATTGACCGTGCTCTTCCATATGACAGTAAGCGCACAAGGTGACGAGATTGGCCAGGGCGTCGTTGCCCTGCCGGCTGCGAGGAATCCGGTGATGCACCTAAAGATCCTTTAGGGCCCCGCACTTTTTGGCAGCGCCAACCATCGCGCTCCGGCACGCGCTTGAACAGCCTCCGGTAGGTCTACTTACCCACCTTTATTCGTCTGAGTTTCCTCAGCATCAACCCTCCCTTAGGTAGCACAGCTTTCAAGCTGACTAATCACCCTCGTCAGATATTCAGGCGGCACCAAACTCGCAAGCCGCTGGATAACTAACAGCGTTTCCTCCGGCGAAGACTCCTCCGTCCGCCCCGCCAGAAAGTCCGCACAGACGAGTTCCAAACAGAAGCCCCGCGATCGCTCCGTCCCCGCTATCCTTGACGCTACATAAAGCGCTCTCTCAATGATGGGCAGCTGGCTTTCGAAGAGCTTGAAGTACACCATCTCGTACGGCTCGAGGTCTTCCCCCCGTGAAGTACCGGTGGCCCTCCTTTTCAGCTCCTCTTTGCTGCATCCCTGGGCCTTGTGCAACCAGGTTGCGCTATCGAATCCTCGCCCTTGGCTCCGGGCCACCTTCGCCAGCTCCAGTGCTTTTACCAGCCCAGGCTCTCAATATCCTCTGTCGGAATCTGACGCAGATTGTCGTGGAGGGGATCGCTGCGTGCTGCCGCCAGCGCCGTGTCATCATCATCCATGGTGATGGAACTCGCGATTACCCGCGACCAGACCGCGGACTAAAGTGGTCTTACCGCTCTGCCGTGGACCGCTAACCGTCACTATCGGCGTGTCCTTGAGGGCAGCGGTAACGAGTTGGGTGACAAAGCGTGGGAAAAGTGCTCGGTTAGTGTCGTTCATGCGAGTCAAGGGCTTCAGCCAATTCGGATTAATGCTTCGTCTGATTCGGATTACAATGCCGTCCAGTTCGGAGTACATGCGTCCATTTCGGATAGGAGCCTCGACTCCTTGCCGGGCAACTACACTGGAGAAGAACCGACTGATCGACTGTCTGGAGGGCCCGAACCTGCCAGCCAGTCACCAGAAGACCCGACTGACCTCTCGAGTGAAGGACGTGAAGGATGTGAAGGTCAAATCGATACTCAGAGGCCGCTTCAGCATCGAATAACTCCCAAATCTAGCAAGCCACATGTGTCTGAGGGTGAATGCCAGCTACAATGAGTGAAACGGTCAGTGGAGACTCACTGCGTGAAGAATGGATGTGCGGCGGCCCTTGGGCAAGGTGCAGAGGAACAGTAATGCAAAGAGGGTACGTGTGAAAACCTTGGCCTGCAGTAACCCGGTCGAACGTGAGCTGGGGACGGACCGCCCAATCTCCGGCGCGTACGCAAAGGCGCTGCAAACCATCCTTTTTGTTCTGGTGCTTGGAGGCATTCTGACGGCAG
>JASHYZ010000684.1 GCA_030042795.1 Terriglobia bacterium
AGGCGGCGGGCACGCCGTGCGACAAGATCCCTTCAAGCCTCATCGATCCGATTTCCGCCAAACTGGCTGCTCTATACCCCGCGCTCAACGTGCCGGGCACGCTCGTCGGAGATTACGTGGCCGCTCCCGCCAAGAGTCTCAAGGAGGGTGAATTTGATATGCGGCTCGACCACACTTTTTCGAGCAAGGATTCCATCTTTGCCCGCTTCAGCTATGACCAGGCTACCGAGTTCCAGCCTTCCGGCCTGCCTGGATTTGTGTCGCAGCCCGGCGGATTTGCCAGCACGCAGAACCTTAACGATCACGGCCGCAATGCCGCGCTCTCCGAAACCCACGTCTTCTCGTCCAACAGCATCAATCAGATTAACGCCGGCTACAACCGAATCTTCAACCACATCCTCTCTTACGGTAGCGGCACGTGCGAGTCCAACACGCTGGGTATCCCGGGCGCCAATTTGGGCGGCCTCAGTTGCGGATTGACCGACGTCGACTTCGGGACTGAGTTTTGGGGCTTGGGCGATCGTGGCTACGCGCCTTTCCAGGGCGGGACGAACGTCTTTTTTATCGGCGACTCCTTTGACGCCATCCGAGGCAATCACGACGTGAAGTTCGGTGGAGAGGTCCGCGCCAATCAGCTCAATGTAACCGCCATTGGCTTCCAGGATGGCTTCTGGGTGTTCGCCCCGACTTTCAGCGCCTGCTCAGGCGCCGGCTGCCCCGCCGCCAGTGGTGACACCATTGCCGATTTTCTGCTGGGCCTTCCGGTTTACAGCGAGCACGATACAGTGTTCACAGGTACCCCGACGGGACGCCGGTGGAAGCTCTATCGTCCTTACGTCCAGGACAATTGGCGCGTCTCACCCAATCTGACTCTTAATCTGGGCCTGGCTTGGGCTTTCACCACCCCGATCACCGAGGTGTTCAACCGGCAGACGAATTTTGACTTCAGCAATGGGACGTTCCTGGTGGCCGGCCAGAACGGCGTAGGATCTGGGATAGAATTGTCGATGTACAAGTGGGATCTGGAGCCGCGCGTCGGTCTCGCTTGGAGCCCGCGCGGCGACCACAAGACCGCCATCCGCGCCGGCTATGCGATCTTCCATGACTCCTCCTGGAACATGGGTTCGCAGGGACTGTGGCAGAATCCGCCATTCTTCGGCGCGCTGACTCCCGCCTTCGGAACCAGTATTTCGCAGGGCTTCACACCGGTCCTCACTCCGCCGACAAGCCCCGGTCAGTATGGAGGAGCGATAGAAACTCAGAATCTCAACTTCCGGCCGGGCATGGTGCAGCAGTTCAATTTCAACGTGGAACGCCAGATCCCGGGTGACGTGGTGCTGACGGTGGGATACGCCGGAGCGCGCAGCACGCACCTTCTGGAATACGGCCAGAATCTCGACGTGGCTTCCCCTGGGGCGTGTGGAGGTGTGCCCGGATTTACGGCGGTGCCCGGTTACACGTTTGGCTGCGGAATGTCAGCAGAGCCTTGGCCCGCCAACCCGCTAAACTCGTCGACGGTCATCTCGGATATCTACGACAACTTCGACAACGGTAATTCACGCTACGATTCGCTCGAGGTGAAGGCGGAAACCAAGAGCGCCCGGCACGGACTTTATGCGCTTATCGGCTACACGTATTCGAAGAACTTTGACAACGGTCTCTCAGACGGCCTGGGCAGCAACATCGGCGCCATGTACTTCCCACTGCCGGGCACAGCCCAGGCCGACAAGGGCCTTTCGCAGATCGACCTTACGCATAACTTTACGGGAAGCGTGGTTTACGATCTACCCTTCGGAAAGGGCAGGCGGTTCGGCTCCGATTGGAGCGGCGTAGAGAATGCGATCCTCGGGGACTGGCAGGCCAACGTCATCGAGCACGTCACTTCAGGCTTTCCGTTGTTCATCGTGGATAGCGAGAACAGCTCGGGCGTGGCTTTCTACAACGATGGCAATAGTTGGAACCGTCCCGACCGGGTCTGCAACGGCCAGGTTAGCAATTGGACGGTCCAGGAATTCATCAATCCGGCCTGTTTCGTGCAGCCGCCGGCTGGGGAACTCGGAAACGCAGACCGTACCCCGCTATTCGGTCCGGGCTTTGCGAACACTGATTTCTCTGTCGTCAAGGATTTTCCGCTTTCCTCACGGGAGGGCACCATGCTTCAGTTTCGGGCGGAGTTCTTTAATATTTTCAACCATCCGCAGTTCGGACAGCCAGCTACGGACATCGGTTCGCCCGGCTTTGGTGTGATCACCAGCACGGTGAACAATCCGCGCCTGATTCAATTTGCACTCAAGCTTACTTTCTAAAGGTCGCGGGACGGTGGTGTCTCAGTTTGATGTAGGGCGGCCCTTGTGGCCGCCCAAATGACAGAACGACTTCGAGAGGGACGGCCACAAAGGCCGCCCCTACATCTTATTAGTGACGTGCGAAGAAACTTCGTCAGACTTGAGCGAACCAGGATCGTTGCCGCCATACTGTTTCTTGTCTTTACCGTCAGATCATCCGTAGGCCGAGGTACAGCAGCGTGGTGGCCAGTACGGGGCGGAGGATTCTTTCAGGGAAGATGGCGCTGAGGCGGCTCCCGATCCAGACCCCAGGCACGGAGCCTATCAGCAGGCCGCCCAGCAGTTTGACGTCGATGGTGCCGAGGCCCAGGTGTCCGATGGCGGCTACGCCCACCAGGAACAGGGCGTGAAAAATGTCTGAGCCTACCAACCGCTTGAGGGGAGTGGTGGGGTAAATGAACACGAGGCTGGCGACGATGAGGCTGCCGCTGCCCACCGAAGTGATGCTGACCAGAAAACCTACCACGAGGCCGATTACCGAAGTGATCCACCAGGGACCGCGGGACAGGCCTTCTTGCCCCGGCATCGGCAGCTTAGCCCCAAACACGGTGCGGACGTAAAGCCCCATGGCCACTGAGATGAGCGCGGCGCCCAGGACCAACACCACCAGGTGGTCCTCAGACTTAATTCCCCGATGCCGAAGGTAGGCCAGCAGCGCAATACCGGTGAGAGCGCCCGGAATGCTGCCGAGCGCCAGCCTCTTGACGATCTTGCTGTCAACCGTGGACTGGCGCAAGTGAACGATGGAGCCCACGCCCTTGGTAAGCGCGTTCCACACCAGGTCCGTTCCCACGGCCAGAGTAGGCCGGGCCAGCTTGAAAAGGATGAGGGCCGGAGTCATAAGCGCGCCGCCGCCCATGCCGGTGAGGCCGATCAGGAAACC
>JASHYZ010000685.1 GCA_030042795.1 Terriglobia bacterium
TTGACCTGCTGCTGGCCACCAGCATCACCGGCAGCGTTCTCGTGCTGCTGACCTCAATGTACATTGAACGGCCGGTACAGTTTTCAGTGTTCCCTTCCCTGCTCCTATTGTTGACACTGTTCCGCCTTTGCTTGAACCTCGGCAGCAGCCGCCGGATTCTTCTGCACGGCAACGAAGGATCAGCGGCTGCCGGCCACGTGATCCAGGCCTTCGGACAGTTCGTGGTGGGTGGAAACTACGTGGTGGGCTTTGTCCTTTTCATCGCCCTCATCGTCATTCAATTTGTAGTGATCAACCACGGTGCTGTGCGCATTGCTGAAGTCACGGCGCGCTTCACCTTGGACGCTTTGCCCGGCAAGCAGATGGCGATCGACGCCGACCTGGCCGCGGGATTGATCGACGAAAAGCAAGCGCGCGCCCGCCGCGAGCAGCTCGGGCGCGAATCTGAGTTCTATGGCGCCATGGACGGCGCCGCACGCTTCAGCCAGCGCGACGCTATGGCCACAATCCTGATCACGGCCATCAATATCATCGCCGGCTTTCTAATCGGCGTTTTTTATCTCGGAATCGCCTTCCAGGACGCTCTTCGCACTTACACCATCCTGACCGTGGGCGACGGCATTGTGACGATGATTCCGTCGTTGCTCATCTCCGTGTCGGGCGCCATGGTGGCCACTCGCGCCTCATCGGAAAAAGGGTTAAGCGCTGATCTCGGCGGACAACTGCTGCTTCGCAGCCGTCCGCTTTGGATTGCCTCGGGCGTTATGTTCACGCTGGGATTGATTCCGGGACTTCCCAAGATAGCGTTCTTTACGCTGTCCGGCGTCGCAGCCTTACTGGCATCGCGTGCTAAAGGCAAATCGCCCGCTGAGGCCAAACCGGGAACTGCCGCGGCAGCCGGTGCAGCAGCCGGCGACAAGGCCGCCGCGGATGCGACGCCCATTCTGCCGAAACTGGACGATCTCTCCATGGAGGTGGGCTACGGCCTTGTGCCGCTGGTCGATCAGGCTCAAGGCGGACAATTACTGCAACGCGTCCGCGCTTTGCGCAAGCATCTCGCGGCACAACTCGGGTTCGTTGTGCCTCCCGTGCACATTACGGATAACCCTCAGCTCAAGCCTCGTGAGTACGTTGTGCGTGTCCGCGGCGCAGAGGTGGCGCGCTGGGAGATGTACCAGGACTACCTGCTGGCGATCAGTTCGGAGATGGTGGGGCAGCAAATCGAAGGTAAGACCACCCGAGAACCGGCCTTTGGCGTGGAAGCTAAATGGATTCAGGCCAGCCAGCGCGAGCGTGCCTTGGCAGCGGGCTACGCGGTGGTGGATCAAACTTCCGCCATGGCCACGCACTTGGCCGAAGTCATTAAACAGCATGCCTATGAGTTGCTGACACGGCAGGAGACCAAGCGGCTGCTCGACTCACTGTCTGACTCCCAGCCGAAGCTCATGGAGGAGCTGGTTCCCAAGATTATGACCCTGGGCGAAGTGCAGCGCGTGCTGCAACAACTGCTTCGCGAACAGGTCTCAATCCGCGACCTTACCACAGTAATGGAGACGATGCTGGACACAGCCTCGGTGAACAAGAACCCGGTTGCCCTGGTGGAAACCATTCGTCAGGCTCTGGGCCGCAGTCTGGTGCGGCCTTTCCTGGATGATGAGGGAAAATTAACAGTCATTACAGTTGACCCACAGATTGAAGAGCAGCTTTCGCAGGCCTTTGAGCCACAACAAGCCGCCAACAATCGTCTGGGCGTTTCCCCTACGTCTTTTCTGAAACGGCTGGTAGATGGGCTGCGGCAGTTCATGGGGGGCCAATTGGGTTCGACGGCGCCCACGCTGCTATGTAACTCGCCTGCTCGCTTCCACTTACGACGCATGCTAGAGCCTCTGGTACCCAAGATCGTGGTGCTCTCACCGGCTGAGGTTCCAACGGTTGTACAGATTCAGTCGGCCGGGGTACTCCGGTAATGGAATTGCATGGAGTGTAGTTGAATGACGACACAGGCCAAGACCGCCCGGGAAAGCTACGCAGCGATTTCCCAGCTCGATCAGGAAGAACGCGACCGCTTGGTGATGGAAAATCTGCCCCAGGTGAACTTCATCGCTCGCCGCCTTCATAACCGGGTTCCGGACCAGGTCCAACTGGAAGATTTGATGAATGCCGGCATTGTCGGCCTTCTCGAGGCTATCAACCACTACGACCCCAGCCGCGGCATCAAGTTGATGACCTTCGCCAAGCTGCGTATCGAGGGCGCCATGCTCGATAGCCTGCGCGACCTTGACTGGAGCCCGCGCGAGATCCGCAAGAAGGGCCGCCAAGTCGAGCAAGTGATGAACACGCTCCGCTGCGCCTTAGGACGCGCTCCTTCCGAGAACGAGATCGCCGCCGAAATGGGCATCGAGTTGAAAGCCTTGCAAGACCTGCTCTGTGACTTGCGCGGGGTCGATCTCGGCAGCCTGGAGGCGCTGGCGGCCGGCAGTGAACGTGACGATCAGATTTACAACTATGTTCCAACTTCGCGCGAGGAAGATCCGCTGTATCTCTGCTTGAAGTCAGAGCTTCACGACTGTCTGACGCAGGCGGTCAGCGAGCTTCCCGACCGCGAGCGCCAGGTGCTGGCGCTCTATTACGTTGAAGAGCTGACGATGAAAGAAGTAGGAGCGGTACTCGGCGTCGGCGAAGCGCGCATTTCCCAGGTTCATTCCGCAGCGCTGCTGCGCCTGCGCGGGCGCTTGCAAGAGCTCCTGTCCTCTCGCCGCACCCTGGAACCCAAGACCGCGAAAGCGAACTAGACGACCGGCATGGAAAAGATTCTCAGCCAGAATGAAATTGACGCGCTTTTGCGCTCCGCTCGTAACGGACCGCAAAAGAAGGCGGAGCGTCAGGGCTCGTCCGAGCTCGCGACCACTTTCGTCTTCGGCCAAAGCGGCGGCATCACCTCTCAGCAGCTTAGCGCCATCAACCTGTTGCACGAAACTTTTGCCCGTAACCTCACGCAACGCGTTTCCGCTCACTTGCGGAGCATGTTTGAGGTCACTCTGGTCTCGGCGGAACAGCTTCCCTTTACGGAATTCCTGCAACAAATCGCGGAGCGTAGTTATCTCGCTTCCATCCGTACCGAGCCTCTAAATGCCACCGCGCTGTTCGAGCTTGACCTGGCGCTGGCGTTCCCCATCGTCGATCTGCTGCTGGGTGGCGACGGGCAGGTGGAAGTCCCCAAACGTGACCTCACCGAGATTGAGGATTTGATTCTTCAAAGCGTGATCCAAATCATCTTCGAAGAGCTTCAAGGGGTTTGGGAAAACCAGGTCAG
>JASHYZ010000064.1 GCA_030042795.1 Terriglobia bacterium
GTATCCCATACCGCCATCGAGTGCGAGAAAGGGCTGCAAGCCTCCGGCGTCGTCCGCAGGCGGGCGCATGAGTTCGCGCAGGCGATCTGTGGCTTCGGTTTCGCCGTCATCCGCCAATCTGAAAGTGCCGTGGTGAATCGCGATGCTCGTCTGCGCTTGAAGGATCTGGTGAGCCTTTACAGCTTCATCGGGCGACAGGTGAACGGGGCTCATAAACCAGCGCGGACGATACGCGCCGACAGGCAACAGCGCCAGCCGTGGAGGAGGGAAGCGGCGCGTGATTTCGTCAAAGTGAGGACCGAAACCGGTATCTGCAGCGAAATAAATGTTTCCGTGCTGATTCTCGATCAGCCAACCACACCATAGCGTGCGGTTGCGATCGAACAGCGAACGTCCCGAAAAGTGCTGCGCGGGCGTGCAATGGATTCGAACGCCAGATGAGAATCCGCTGCTTTGCCACCAATCCAGTTCTACGGGTTCAGCGAATCCGAGTTTCCGCAGAAGTCTTGCCACGCCCAGCGGACAGAAGATTTGAGCGCGATGCTGCGTTCTCAGACTGCGAAGCGTAGAAACATCGAGGTGATCGTAATGATCGTGGCTTATCAGAATTGCGTCGAGGGGCGGCAAGTCCTCAAGTTTCAGCCCGGGCGCGCGGTGGCGCCGGGGTCCAGCCCACTGCACGGGGCTGGCACGATGAGACCAGATAGGATCGGTAATAAAATTGAGCGCGCCGGCTTGGATGAGGACTGTGGAGTGACCGATGAACGTCACGCGAAGCTGATTGCCTGCCAGCCGTTCACTTGGTTTTGGTCCGTAACTGGAGGGAATCCACTTGCGCCAGGCGCCGGGCTGCCGCGTGCGAAGCCAGCGGATCAAATCGAGAAAACCTCCCGGGTGCGCTTCAAGGTTGTTGTAGAAACGGCCGTTTCTGAAGTGGTCGGGTTCACGAGTCTGCAAGCCTGTTGGCTCCTGTTCTGTAGCGGCGCTCTACGAGCTCCGAGCTGGGGTTTGAGATTTGAGCATGGCCAAGATGGCCATGCCACGTGGCACGGGCTTCCAGAGTTTGCGTGAGAACTGGAATTTGGCGCCCGCCCGGCGTGGACCCCCGCTTGCGCGGAGGTGACATCTTTGGACTTAAGATCTCTACTCCAACGCCGTCATTCCCGCGGAAGCGGGAATCCACGAGTTCGCGCCCAGAATGTTGGCGAGCCATCTCTGCAAGTACGAGTTGTAGCTGGCAGAGCCGGTGAGGTAATAGAGTTCGCTTGCCATGACGGAGAGGCCGGTTCTCCTCAAAGCACAAAAGTGGAGGTATTCGAAGCCTGTGTCAAGTGAATACAAGGTCTTAGGGCGCTCAACTCCAATTAGGACGGAGAAGTGCATCAGAATGGCTGTCCAGGTGGAGACTTGTAAAGCGGGTCGATCCCGGCTATAAGCAATTGTGGGCTGCGATTGTTGAGGGTTACAATCCCGGCCTGCCTTAGGATTTCAACTTGCCTATCGGATCTGCCTTTCACGAACGAACGCTCGCGCTTTGCGAAAGCCTTAGCTATCGTGAGTGGTCGGGCTTTTACGCGGTTAGCGTCTACGAGACGCACCACGAGCATGAATACAACGCCATCCGCAACGCCGCCGCGCTGATCGACGTGTCGCCGCTCTACAAGTATCGTCTCACCGGTGGCGATGCCACGCGTTTGGTGAACCGGATTATCACGCGCGACATTCAGAAGGTCGCCGTGGATCAGGTGATCTATTGCTGTTGGTGCGATGAGCGCGGCAAGGTGATTGATGACGGCACCATCACGCGCCTCGGCGATAACACCTACCGCTGGACCGCCGCCGAACCTAATCTGCGATGGTTTCACCAGAACGCGCTCGGAATGGATGTCGAAATAGAAGATATTTCGGAGAAGGTGGCGGCATTGGCGTTGCAAGGACCGACCTCTGCCAAGCTCTTGCGTAAGGCTTCAAACGCTCCTATCGACAGTCTTAAGTATTTTCACGTTGCTCACAGCGAGATCGCCGGCGTGCCGATAGACATTTCGCGCACGGGCTACACGGGCGACCTCGGGTATGAAATCTGGATACCCTGGTCTGAAGCTGTGCGCGTGTGGGACGCCTTGATGGAGCACGGCCGCGAGTTTGACGTGCGTCCCTGCGGCATGCTCGCGCTAGACGTCGCCCGCATCGAGGCCGGGTTGATCCTCATCGACGTCGACTACACCTCCTGCCGCAAGGCCCTCATTCCCTCGCAGCAGTATTCGCCTTTTGAGATTGGGCTCGGACGGCTCGTCCAGTTTCAGAAAGAAAACTTTGTGGGGCGGGCAGCGCTAGCCGCAGAACAACAAGGCGGCCAGAATGGAAACCATCACGCGACACCCCTGGAGCGGCGGCTGGTGGGACTTGAACTTGATTGGGCCAGCCTGGAGCAGCTCTACCAGGATGTGGGCCTCGCCCCGCAACTGCCGTCCGTGGCATCGCGCGCAGCGGTACCCGTTTATTCCCGCGGACGAAGGCAAGTGGGCAAGGCCACGTCCACCACGTGGTCGCCGACGCTTAAGAAAATGATCGCGCTGGCCAGCATCAGCCGCGATCACACCCAAGTAGGTACGCAGCTTGACATGGAGTTGACGGTTGAAGCCGTGAGGCATACCGTTCCGGCGAAGGTGGTCGAACTGCCGTTCTTCAACCCGCCGCGAAAGACAGCGACGCCGCCAAGCGATATATACTCTGGTTCTATCAGAAATCCACCAGCGAGGTCCTGCCCATGAGCGACTCACTAAATCGGAGAGATTTTTTCAAGCGTGCCGGCGTCAGTACTGTGACTGCTGGCATGGCGCTCTCGGGCGCTTCCGCAAACGTCCTGGGCGCCAATGACCGCGTACGCGTGGGCGTGGTCGGCACGGGTCGCCAAGGTATCGGTGATCTGAAGGACTTCAAGCTTCAGCCGGACGTCGAGATTGCTGCAATCTGCGATGTTTATGAGCCGAATTTGCAGAAGGGTCTCGAAGCGGCCGATGGAAAGGCGCAAACCTACAAGGACTTCCGCCAGGTGCTAGACCGCCAGGACCTCGACGTCATCGTTGTGGGCACACCTGACCATTGGCACGCCGCCGTCGCGGTGGAAGCATGCAAGGCTGGGAAGGACGTCTACGTGGAAAAGCCCATCTGCCACACCCTCGACGAGGGCAAGGTGATGGTGGAAGCGGCGCGCAAGCACAAGCGCGTGGTGCAGGTGGGCACGCAGCAGCGCTCCGCTATTCACTTTCAAGAGGCGGTCAAGCTGGTTCAGCAGGGCTACCTCGGGAAAGTCAGCTTCGCGCGCACCTGGAACTATTCGAACGAATATCCTCAGGGCATTGGCAATCCACCGGACTCCGATCCGCCTTCTGACCTGAATTGGGACGATTGGCTCGGCCCCGCGCCCAAGGTGCCGTTTAATTCCAATCGATTCGGAGTCGGAGACCGCTGGTCAACCTTTCGCTACTTCTGGGACTACGCCGGCGGATTGATGACCGACTGGGGTATTCACCTGATGGACATCGTCCAGTGGGCGATGCAGGTGGATAATCCGGACGTGATCACCGCCCTCGGAGGCCGGTTCTACATTCAAGACAATGCCGAGACGCCAGACACGTTGCAGGTGACATTTCAATATCCGCACTTCGTGGCGACCTACGAGAATCGCTGGAACAATGCGAATTCGATGTACGGCCACGACTACGGCATCGAGTTCCACGGCACAGACGCCACGATGTTCGTCGATCACGGCGGCTTCGAAGTCTTCCCCGAAACACGTCAGGGAGGTCGTGAGGGCAAGCGCCAGGTGGATCGCGCGCCTTCCATGAAAATGGAAAGCGCCAACAACGATCACTATGATCACATTCGCAATTTCCTAGATTGCGTGAAGACGCGGCAGCGGCCCATCAGTGACATCGAGATCGGATATCACTCCACCGCCACCTGTCTGCTGGGAAATGTCGCTTATCGCAGCGGCCGACGAATCGCTTGGGACGTGGAAAAGCAAGAGCTGAAAGAGGGTGGCGCCGACGCCCAGCAGTACCTTACGCGGCACTATCGCGCGCCCTGGGTGCTGTCAGCGTGAGCGAGATCTTTCCCACCGCCATCACAAAGCTTGTGCCGGCTAGCGCACCAATTAGTGTGGTCAACGCCGCCCACTACACCTGGGGCACCGAGGACAACCCTTGCGATGGCTGGCACCTGGTGCGCACGCCCGAGCTCAGCGTAATTCTCGAGCGCATGCCGCCGGGCACGAGCGAAGTTCGGCACCATCATGAAAGGGCGCGGCAATTTTTCTTTGTGCTTGAAGGAGAATTGACAATCGAAATCGCGGGCGAGAAGTTCATTCTCGCGGCACAACAGGGAATCGAAGTCGTTCCCACGACGGCGCATCAGGTCTTCAATCGAAG
>JASHYZ010000686.1 GCA_030042795.1 Terriglobia bacterium
ACGTTCTGATAAGGCGAGTAAGCGTAAAGCACCTTGAATTGTTCGGCGTCCGCCGCGGCGGCTCCGTATTCCGGCACCCAATAGCGCGCCACGAGGAAGTTCTCATAGCGCAGCATATCCAGCAGCGGATAGCGGCACACAACCGCGCGAAAAAGGTCAGGTCGTTGTGTCAGCGCCGCGCCCACCAGCAAACCGCCGTTACTCTGCCCCGTGATGCCGAGTTTCGTCGGGTTCGTGTAATGATTGTCGATCAGATATTGAGCCGCGGCCAGGAAGTCGTCAAACACATTCTGCTTGTGCTGCAGCATGCCTGCCTTGTGCCACTTCTCGCCGAATTCTCCGCCGCCGCGCAGATTCGGAACCGCGAATACCCCGCCGCCTTCCACCCAGGCAGCCGCTTCCGCCGAGAAGGTCGGCAACAAACTTACGTCAAAGCCGCCGTAGCCGGTGAGCAGAGTCGGATTCGAGCCATCCATCCGTGTCCCTTTGCGGTACGCGATGAACATGGGCACGCGCGTGCCGTCTTTGGACGCGTACCACACCTGGCGGACCTCGAAGGCGGCACTTTTCAGTGGAACCTCGACTCGCGCCCACACTTCCGGCTTGCCCTGCTGCACGTCGTAGCGGTAAACAGTGGGAGCCTGTGCGAAGGAGGAGAACTCGTAAAAGACGTTGCGGCTCTCCCAGCGGCCGGAAACACCCGACGCGGAACCCAGTGCGGGCAGCGGAATCTCGCGGCCCTCACCGCCACCAGCCTCAAACACCTTGAGCTCGGCGTGGGCGTTGTGGACGTAATTGACAAAGAGCTTTCCGCCCGCCGCGGAGATGCCTTCAATCACTGCTTCGCTTTGGGGCACCACCTCGCGCCAGTGGTCACGTGTGGGCGTCGCAAGATCAGTCAGGAAGACGCGCCCGTTGGGTGCGTTCCAGTCGGTCTGGATGTAAAGCCGGTCGCCAGCAAGGTCAGCGCTAAAGCGGGCGGTAATGTCATTCACCACCGGCCGCACCGGCGTGTGCGCCGCCAGGTCCTGCAGATAAAGTTCCGTCTTCTCTGAGGCGGAGCCGTGCAGAACGTCGATGAGAAGATAGCGGCCGTCCTCGGAAAGGCGTGAAAAGGCGATGTCACCGAGGCCAAGGTTATCACCGAAGATCTGCTTGTCACCAGCCGGGTCGCTGCCGATCGCATGGTAAAAGACGCGAGGTCCACTTTGCATGCGGCGGGCGTAATAGAATCCCAACTTGTCAGGCTTAATCGAGACACCAAAATAGTTACCCTCGGGCATCACGTCGGCAAGGTCGTGTCGCGAGTCGGTTTCCATCAAGTGGATGCTCACCTCATCCTTGCCGCCGCGGCGCACGCTATAAGCCATCAGCTTGCCGTCTTTCGACACATCCATGAAACCCAAGCTCGTGCTGTGGTCGGGGCTCAGGGGATGCGGGTCCAGCAGCACCTGGTCCGGGCCGTCCAGACCTTGGCGCATGTAGAGCACAAAGAGGTCATGGCCAGCTTTGCGGTGCGCGAAGAAATACCGCCCGCCCTGCTCGAAGGGCGTTCCAATCACGTCCACGTTCATCAGGGCCGTCAGGCGCTGCCGCAGCACGTCACGGCCGGGCAGGCCGTCCAGAATGGGACGTGAGTAGTCGTCCTGGGCCTTAATCCAGGCCCGTGTCTCGGGACTGTTCTGGTCCTCCAGCCACCGGTAGGGATCAGCGACCTTGGTGCCGAAGTAGTCGTCCACCACGTCGTCGCGCCGAGTGGTTGGCGGCGCCGAAGCGGATCCGGCGGCAAACAGAGCGCTCGCCCCAGCGAGCAAAAGCATGATGAGTACCTCCGAAGGAACGATCTGGCGATAAATCAGGCGATGATTCAGCTTATTCATAATAGCCTCTGATGCTGGATTGTAGCGGGAAAGCGGGCGCCAAGGTAGCAAATTAGTGGGTCAATTTGAGGTAGGGGCGGCCCTTGTGAGTCTGTGTGAAAACTCGTAGATTCCCGCTTTCGCGGGAATGACCGCGTGGGAGTGGATCCCGTAAGTCCAACGATGTCACCCCCGCGTAAGCGGGGGTCCACGATGGGAAAAGGCCGAGCACGAGTTTTCACATAGACTCACAAGGGCCGCCAATTGACCCACTACCTAAATTAACGCCGCGTGTCTTGCGCCCACCCTCGCGGGATTGCGAGGGCGATCTACCTCGAGATGTATACTACCGGATCGAGGAATCCAGGTTTTGTAGTCTGATCCGCTAAAACGTAATGCTAGCGCGGACGCACTGACCTCGGCATCCGCTACCAAGGAATCCCATGCGCTTATACGCTGTAAGAACATCCTTACTACGGGCTTTGCTCCTAACCTCACTGGCGGCCGCCGTCACTTCGAGCGCTCAAGCCCAAGAGGCGGGCTCGCTACACGTGCTGACTGCCGATGACTATGGCCGCGCCGAGAGATTTATGGGATACAACACCAATCCCCTGGTGGATCACGCCGTGCGGCCAGCGTGGACTAGCGACGAGCGCCTGTGGTACCGCGACACCGACGCGACAGGAGTTCGCTTCGTGATCTTCGATCCGGCCACGCTCGCGAAGGAACCGGCTTTCGATCATGCCAAGCTCGTTGCGGCGCTCGCTGCGGCGTCTGGGCACACCTACGAAGCAAACAAGCTGCCATTTCGTGAGATTGAGCTTTCGGCGGACGGGCGATTTGTCTCATTCAATGTCGGTCGGCGGCGCTTCCAATGCGATCGCCAGGGAACCCAGTGCACGGTGGAGAGCGGCACTGAAGCAGCGACGGGCAGGCCGGGCGCGCGCAACTCGAATGAAGTGGCCTCGCTGGACAAGAAGAAGGTGGCCTTCATCCGCAACTACAACCTGTGGGTGCGCGACGTCGCGAGTGGCCAGGAAACCCAGCTCACCACCGACGGCGTCAAGGATTTTTCCTACGCGCTCGACAACGCGGGGTGGGAGAAGAGCGACCGTCCCATCCTGTTGTGGTCGCCGGATTCAAAGAAGATCGCCACCTTTCAGCAGGATCAGCGCAACGTCGGTGACATGTACCTGGTGGAGACCAAGGTGGGGCATCCGGTGCTCGAATCCTGGAAGTACCCACTGCCCGGTGACGAGAACATCGCCATCATCCAGCGTGTGATTCTGGACGTGGACACGCAAAAGGTCATTCGCCTGCAAGTGCCGCCCGACGCGCATCGCTCCACACTTTGTGATGACATTGCCTGCCCTTCCAGCCAGTCTGCGGCAGGTGACTGGACGGACGTGGAGTGGAGCCCGGATTCAACCCGGCTCG
>JASHYZ010000687.1 GCA_030042795.1 Terriglobia bacterium
GTACTGCAACTGGTTGTGGGCAGCGGCTCCGCCATCAACGCGCTCGAAGGACGGCTTACGCCGCTGGCGTCTCAGCCTCGGGACGTGCATCAGATGGTGCGTGCGCTTAATGAGATGCGACGCAACAACCGGCTTTACGCTCTGCTCATGACGCCTGAAGGCTCCTTCCGGCTGGCGGGAGATGAGTTCCCTTCCCCGCCACCGTCTCTTTTGCAAACTTTCCTAGCTGATCCGGCCGCCGCCGGCCGAGTGACTCTAAGCGCCACTTCAGTGATTGCGGACTTTGAGACTGCGCCCACACCCTACACGATCGCCGGCCAACAAACGCTGTTGCTAAAGGTGAATCGCGTTGGGGAGTGATACGATTTACGATTTGCGATTTGGGATTTGAGATTATTTGAGATTTCTTTGAGCTCGGAGATTGACGATTGCCGGGCGGAAAGCGGCGGTTCGCCAATTTGCCAATAAGGGCAGCGCGGGCGGATGCGAGACAAAGTCGACGGTTGTGTTAAGTCCCATTGCGTGCGCCCGGAGTGGCAGTTTTCAACTTCTGATTTCGACGTTCGATCTTGAGCCAACAGCCTGCCGTTGGTGCGGCCTTTCGCCCATCGATTTCGTGACTATTCTCGAGGTGCCCCTTTGCAGAGAAAGAAGAAGCATTGGTCCTGGTTAAAGACGGAGACTCCGGTCCGTGACGGTCTCATAATTCTTTTGCTTGGATTGGCCTTGTCTGCTGGACTGGCTGCTGTCCGGCCGGCCCTACTTTGGGGTAGCGAAACGCAGTTCTGGCAGGTGGGCTCCTTTGAGGAGTTCCTGCACGGTAACCTCCAAGGCATCTCCCTGGGCCATGAAGGCGCGCTTGAGCTGGCGCCAGCAACAGAGGCTTTCTTTGATCCTGAGCAGACCCTGGCCCTCTCCCTGGCGGCAGATCGTGTCGGCCGCCTCTATATCGGCACCGGCCACGAAGGCAAAGTGTTTCGCGTGGATTCCGATGGGCATGGAAAGCTCATCTTCCAGGCGCCGCAACCGGAAATCCTGGCAGTCGCGGCTGCACCGGGAGGTGACATTTACGCGGCCAGTTCTCCGGACGGCAAGATCTACCGGGTGACGCCGGACGGCAAGTCAAGCGTCTTCTTCGATCCGAAGGCCAAGTACATTTGGTCGCTGGCGTTTGATTCCCAGGGGCGTCTCTATGCCGGCACGGGAGACTCCGGTGTGATTTATCAGATTGACCCGGACGGCAAAGGGCGAGTGTTCTTCGAGAGCCGGCAAACCCACATCATCTGTCTGGCTTTTGACCGTGACGGTAACCTGCTGGCCGGAAGCGATCCGGGTGGACTTGTCTTCAGGATCACGCCGCAGGGCGCCGGTTTTGTGCTCTATAAGGCCGATTTCCCGGAAATCCATGCGCTCGCGCTGGACTCGGAGGGGCGTGTCTATGCCGCAGCTCTCGGCGGCTCGGGCGTGATGCCCAATACGCCTTTCCTTGCAGCTCCAGTGGCGCCGCCTGCGCAAGCAGCACCCATCACCGTCACCGTGACGGCGTCTGGCGGTGAGCTGCCCGCGGAAAGCTCAGAACACAGCAAGGGACAGGGTCAACAGCCCGCGCCTCAGCCGGCGCCGCAGCGCCAAGCGCCACAGCGCGAACGCAGCTCTCCAAGCTTCAACCGCGCGGGCGGCGCTCCCATAGCGGCTCCGACCGTGCCCCTTGGACGCGGAGCGCTGGTGCGAATCTCACCGGACAATTCTGTTGATACGCTGTGGAGCTCCGACAAGCAAAGCATCTTCGGCCTGGCGATCGAGGGACAAAACGTGCTCTTCTCTACCGACGGCAGCGGCCAGATTTTTCGCCTGGGTCCCTCAGCGGACGGGCCACGCCTGACCCTGGTGACGGAGACCCGCGAGGCGCTGGCGACGCGCTTGTTGGTCGAAGGCAGCAACGTTTACGTCACGACCAGTGACGTGGCCAAGCTCTTCCGGGTGGCCACAGAGCCCTCGCGCGAGGGCACGTATGAATCGCCGGTAAAAGACACTAAGTTCGTTTCACGATGGGGGGATTTAACCTGGCGAGCTGAGGTGCCGGATGGTTGCACGCTTCAGTTCTACACGCGCTCGGGCAACTCGGGAACGCCGGACCCTACCTGGAGCGAGTGGAACGGTCCTTACACAAATCCCGAGAACAGCCGCATCACCAGCCCGGCCGCACGCTTCATTCAATGGAAGGCGGCTTTCCAGGGTCCGGGCGGCTCGACTCCGGTGCTCGATGACGTCACACTCGCCTATCTGAACCAGAACCTGCCCCCGGAGATTCGCTCCCTCGAAGTTAGCACCGCAGGTAGCCGCACGGGCATTGGAGGGGGCGGCGTGCAGAGCGGGGGTCAGATCTTGAGTGTGGAAAGTTCGGGAGCCGGGTTCAGTGGCGGCACGGTGACATCGGGCAAGAAAGTGCCGACCACCTTTAACTGGCAAGCCGGCGATCCGAACGGCGACCGGTTGGTGTACTCACT